>NZ_JBFUEY010000023.1:0-81487 GCF_056403715.1 Mesorhizobium sp. P2_F5
GACCATGGACCATGTCCCTCATCGACATACGCAACAACACGCCGACGCAACTCAAGCGGTAGCGGCTTGCCCATCGCGGTCTCCTTTCAACCGCAATGAATCACGAACTCAAATCAAGGGGAATCCTGAATCCCTTAAATCGCGACACGCTTTAGCGGCTTGGAGTTGACTGGGCGTCGAGCTGATCCGCACGGCAGCCTGTTCAGGCGGGTGGCCGTCGTAGGCTATTCCTTGTCAACGCGCTGCAAGATCGCGCGGTAGCGGCTGCACACGGCGGGGTCGTCCCGGACAGGTAGAATAAGCTGCAACCCCAGTATGGCTTTCAACAAAGCTGGACGATTCCCTCGAGCGCCGCCCAGCCCGAGGTTCGCAGCCAACGGTCCATGCTGCGGGCAAGGCCGGGGTCACCGCTCAGGAAAAGGCCGCCCCTTTCTTTCTCGCGCTCGATGCTGGAGCGGCCCTCGATGATGGCCCCTAGCGAAACAACGCCGGTCTCGACGTAAAGGTCTACGTCCCGGCCTGGGTCGAGCGAGCATAGCTCGGGCAAGTCTGCGCCTGGCTCGACCACAAACCAGTAATGGGGGTACTTCGGTGGGGGATCGTCACGGAAATGGAAGCGGATGACGGCGCGCCGCCGCGGCAGTGCAGCGAGGTCGATCTTTCGGCGCACGGCCCACATGATGGTCGAAGCATCCGCACCGCTGAGCGCGATCTCCGCCTCGATGTTGCATTGCGCCCATTCAGCCAGCGCGTTCATCGCCGGTTCGAGCTTGATCGACTTCTCGGTGCGGAAATAGTCGACGGTGCCCGCCACCTTGTCCTCGACGCGCTCGACCAGGCCCAACGCTTTCATCTCCTTGAGCCGCCTCGACAGGATGGCGGACGAGATGTTGCCCACCCCCTTGCGAATGTCGTTGAAGCGGGTCGAGCCGTTCCAGAGCTCGGTCAGGATTTGGATCGTCCAGCGCGGTTCCAATATCTCGCAGGCGAGCGAGATCGGGCAGACCAGTCCGTAAGGCCGTCGCGTCATGGCCGACCACTCCTGTGCCGCAAGCTAGTCCGCGCGGAGGTCCAAGGCCAGTTCACAATCTGAAGCGGAACACTTCCGAAGCTGCCCTAGCGCCTGCCCGCCTTCTGCCGTCATGGTGATCGTCTTTCGAGCGACCCCAACCATCGGAGGTTATCATGACCATGGATACATGACGCAAACGAAACCAGGCCGGGCCGCACTGCGCGTGTCGGGCACCTTTCTTGATCGTCTGCCCAAACGTAACAGCGGACGAATGGAGGGTCGCTTGTGGCCGTGCAAAGTCTACTACAGAGAATAAGGGACGAAATACATGTCGGCCAAAATCCTGCAAATCAACTACAAGCTCAACGGGCCGAGGGCCGAGTACGAGAGAGAAAACCTGCCCTATGCTCAACCAATCGCGGACATACTTGGCCTGCGCTGGAAGGTCTGGATCATAAACGAGGCCCCAAGCGAAGCTGGCGGGATCTACCTATTCGACGATGACGCCGCAGTGCAAGCCTTCTTGGACGGGCCAATTGTTGCGGAGATGAAAGGTGACCCGACGTTGAGCATCAAGGTGTTTGACGTGATCGAAGAACTCACGACCATCACACGTGGCCCGGTTAAATAGCATTCTCAGAGGTTCGGAGGCCGCATGTTCAGCCAAAATCGGGGCCGCCCCGGTGTCTAAGCCTTTGTTTCAGAAATGGCGCGCCCGAAGAGATTCGAACTCCTGACCGCCCGATTCGTAGTCTGGTGCTCTATCCAGCTGAGCTACCGGCGCGCAACAGGCCGTGCTTGGCATAGGCCCGCGACCCGATCGTGAACGACCGGTCGTTTTTCGATTCAGCCCTTGCGCTCCTGAAGGCTGTTGCCGCCGTCGACCACCAGCAGGGCGCCATTGACATAGCTGGCGCCTTCCGATGCCAGGAACACGACCGCTGCGGCCACCTCGTCGGGCCGCCCGGCCCGCGCCGGTGGCGTGTGCAGGGCAGCTTGCCGCTCCATTGCGCTCGACGAGCCCGTTTCGATCCAGCCGGGGGCCACGGCATTGGCCGTGACGCCGCTTTTTGCCACTTCGAGCGCCAGCGTGCGCGTCAGGCCGACCATGCCGGCCTTGGCGGCGGAATAGGCGGCGGTGCCTTCGAAAGACACCAGCGGCCCGGTCACCGACGCCACATTGACGATGCGCCCATAGCGTGCCTCTACCATCGCCGGCAGAAACGAGCGGGTGACCAGGAACGCGGTCTTCAGGCTGACGTCGATCCCTTGGTCCCAATCGGCCTCGGTCATGGCGAGAAACGCCTTGTCAACCGAGGGCGATGCCAGCGAGCCCATGCCGGCATTGTTGACCAGGATGTCGACACCGCCGACATCAGCCCGCAGTTGCGCGACTTCGGCTGCGATGGTGAGATCGGCGACCGCGGCTTTGGCATTGATGCCTTCGGCGCAAAGCTCGGCGGCGCGATCGAGTACACGCGCGCTGGCACCGTTCAGGAAAACGGCATGACCGGCAAGGCCGAGCTGCCGTGCAATGGCAAAGCCGATGCCGTCGGCGGCACCCGCCCCGGTGATCAGCGCACGCTTGGTGGTAGAAGAAGGCATGGTCAAATCAGACTCCGCTGGTTCCGCCGTCGCGGTCTTACCACGCACATTGGGCGACGGTGCCGCGGGGATTTTCATCGGAAGAACGGCGCGTTCCGGCACCAATGGCGTATTCTGAAATGGCGCGCCCGAAGAGATTCGAACTCCTGACCCCCAGATTCGTAGTCTGGTGCTCTATCCAGCTGAGCTACGGGCGCGCAACAGGCCATGACTTGCATAGCCCCACGGATCCGATCCTGGCGACCGGCCGCGACGAGACGTGTTCCCTAACGACTGAATTTCCGAAAAGCAAGCCGATCCGGCAAAAGTTTTGTCGCAGGCCCTTTTGCCAGTACAGATCGAGGTGGGTTGAGATTCAGCTCAGGCCGAGTCGAAAATGGTTGATACCGAGAACCGGAGCGGAGCGTACTTTTCGTACGTGAGCACCGGAAGCGCAGGTATCCGCCATTTGCAGGCCGGCCTCAGCTGAATATCGACATACCTCAGGCCGGGCGGCGCAGGCCGGTGCGGGCCTGGTCGAGGCGGACCGGCTGGTCGGGGATAGTGACGGCGAAGGTGGTGCGGCCGCCGATCGATTCGACCAGCTCCACCGTGCCGCCATGGGCGCGGATCAGTTCGTGGGCGATCGCCAGGCCAAGGCCGGTGCCGCCGCTGCGGGCCGAACCGCGAAATGCCGCGAACAGGTTTTCTCGCGCCTTGGGCGGCAGGCCGGGGCCGGTATCGGTGACGACGATGCGGCTGACGCTGCCCATGCGTTCGGCCGACACGGCGAGCCGGCGCACCAGCGCACTCTCGGCATCGGCCGCCATCGCCTGCACCGCGTTGCGGCACAGATTGGTGAGCACGCGAAACAGCTGGTCGGAATCGGCGTCGACCTCGAAAGCGAGTTCGACGGCGTTGACGAATTCGATGCCGTCCTCGATGTCGAGCAGGCCGTGGACGTCGTCGACCAGCTGGCGCAGCCGCAAGCGGCGGCGCGAGGGCGCCGGCTCCTGGGTGCGGCCATAGGCCAGCACGCCTTCGGAATAGGACACGGCGCGATCGAGCGCGCGCAACAGCTTCGGCGCGAAGGCCTGCACGGTCGGGTCCTTGACAAGGCGCAGGCGGTCCGACATCAGCTGCGCCGAGGCCAGGATGTTGCGCATGTCGTGGTTGATCTTGGAGACAGCGAGGCCAAGATCGGCAAGGTGCTTCTGCTCGGCCAGCATCTTTTGCAGCCGTTCCTGCATTTGCGACAGTTCGCGTTCGGCAACGCCGATCTCGTCGGCGCGGGCAGCCGGATGGATGATGCGCCCGGGGTCGTCGGGTGCCTCGGAAAAGGACAGCATCGAGCGCGCCATGGTGCGGATCGGGCCGATCATGATCAGGTCGATCGCGGCATAGACCAGCATGGCGGTGAACAGCGAGATCAGCAGCGAGACGAAGGCGACGTTGCGCGAATAGCGCAGCATGGCGTTGCGCAGGGAATAATCGGGCATAATCAGCTCGAATTCCTTGTCGCTGTCGCCGACCGGGCCGAAAACCCTGAGCATACGCTTGCCGCCGAAGAACAGCGTGTCGAGCGCCCCGGTCATGCCCTTGACCATGCCGACATTGGCGATGTCGATATGCTCGTCGACCTGTGGCGGCATTTCGGCCACCACCAGCAGGCGCGAGACGCCGCCATCGCGCACGGCGATCGCCTTGGCGCCGATCGCCATCAGCACGTCGTTCTGGGCGGCGCGGGATAGCGAATTGGGCTCGCCCTGCACCAGGACGATCGACACCGCGGCAGCGGTGCTCAGCCGCTCTTTCAGCCAGGCCAAGCGGTAGCTGGCGATCCAGGGCAGGAAAATAAGGACTTCGGCCAGGAGCACGAAGACGATGGTAAGCAGGAGCAGCTTGGTCGACAGGCCGCGCGCCAAGGACACCGAGCGGCTTGGAACCGGGCGAACGGTTGCCGGGCTGGCGTCGGCTTTCGCCGGGCCGGTCCCTTCATCCGCTGAGGCAACTTCGCTCATTAAGGCCTGTCTTCACAAACGCTTGATCGGTTCAGATTAGGCGATTGCGGCTTTTTTGCCAATTTCATCCTTCGTTGGACGATGGTACCAGCAATAAAACCGCCTCGAACTGGTCGTTCGCGCCGCGACGAACTGATGGTTCGCGCCGCGACGAACTGGTGTTCGCGCTGGATTGACTCCCAAAGACCTTCTTTCTATAAGCCCGCTCACGCTCGGGCCATTCGTCCCGGCGCGGTTTCGATCGCGCCAATGCCGGCCCGGCAAAGCTCCTGTTACACAGTGACAGAATCAAGAAGGGCCGCACCCCGCGGTATTAAAACAAATGAAGCGTACCTACCAACCGTCCAAACTCGTCCGCAAGCGCCGGCACGGTTTCCGTGCTCGCATGGCCACCAAGGGTGGTCGCGGCGTCGTCGCAGCTCGCCGCAACCGCGGCCGCAAGCGGCTCAGCGCCTGAACGGAAGACGAGATCGTTGCCCGCAACCGGCAAGCCAGTGGGACCAAACCCCAAGCGGCTTCTGAAACGTGCGGAATTCCTGGCCGTCCGCCGCGGTGAAAAGCGGCGCGGGCGGCTTTTTCTCGTTGAGGTTCTCGACCGCAATGACGGTCTGTCGCCGCGCGTCGGCTTCACCGTCACCAAGAAGGTCGGCAATGCAGTCGTGCGCAACCGCGTCAGGCGGCGGCTGAAAGAAGCCGTGCGCACCCATGCCGCAAGTGACATGGCGCCCGGCAATGATTATGTCATCGTCGGGCGTGAAGACGTGCTTACCATTCCGTTCGGCCAGTTGAAGGCCGAGCTCTCCCGCCGACTGCGCGGAACACGATAGGCCAAGGGCTTTCGATGGAAAACAACCGGAACTTCTACATCACCATCGTCTTGTCGGTGCTGATCCTCGGGCTGTGGCAATATTTCTACGTGCTGCCGCGCAGCGAGCGGCAAGCCGAAGCCACGCGCATCGAAGAGCAGCGGGCGGCGGAGCAGAAGAAGGCGGCCGAGGCCGCAAATCCCGGTGGCACGACGGCGCCCGCGGCGCCTGGCGCCATTCCGAACGCGCCCGGTGGTGTGGTAACGGCGGCCAGCCGCGAACAGGCCCTCGCCGCGACAGCCCGCGTCAAGATCGACACGCCGAGCCTGTCGGGCTCGATCAACCTGACCGGTGCGCGGCTCGATGACCTCAAGCTCAAGCACTATACCGAGACGGTCGACAAGGACTCGCCTGAGATCAGCCTGCTCAATCCGGCGGCCTTGCCCAACGGCTACTTTGCCGAAATCGGCTACAGCGCTGCCAATGTGGACCAGACCGGCACCGTTCCGGGAGCGGACACCGTTTGGACCGTGGCTGGCAATCCGACGCTGACACCGGCAACCCCGGTGACGCTGACCTATGTCAACGACAAGGGCCTGACCTTCGAGCGCACCTTCTCGGTCGACAATGACTACCTGTTCACCGTCTCCGACACCGTGAAGAACTCCGGGGCGGCGGCCGTTTCCCTCTACAACTATGGCCGCGTCACCCGCTTCGACAAGCCGGCCGTTGCCAGCACCTATGTGCTGCATGAGGGCCTGATCGGCTTCACCGGCACCGAAGGCCTGCAGGAACACAAATACGCGGCGATCGAGAAGGACAGGCAGGTCAAGCCAGGCAAATCGACCGACGGCTGGCTCGGCATCACCGACAAATACTGGGCTGTCACCCTGGTGCCGACCGAAAAGCAGCCATTCCAGCCCAACTACTCCTATTTCGAATTCCCTACCGGGCCTCATGCGCACAGCTATCAGGCGGATTTCCTGTCCGATGCGATCACCGTTGCACCCGGACAATCGACGACGGTGGAGTCGGAAATCTTCGCCGGCGCCAAGGAAGTCGGCAAGATCAACGCCTATGCCGAGGATCGCCATATCAAGCGGTTCGACCTCCTGATCGACTGGGGCTGGTTCCATTTCATCACCAAGCCGATGTTCTGGCTGATCGACACGCTCTACAAATTCTTCGGCAATTTCGGCCTGGCCATTCTGGCCACCACCGTCGTCGTCAAAGCCATCTTCTTCCCGCTCGCCAACAAATCCTATTCGTCGATGGCGAACATGAAGAAGGTGCAGCCCAAGATGCTTGAAATCCGCGAGAAATACGCGGACGACAAGATGAAGCAGCAACAGGCTATGATGGAGCTGTACAAGACCGAGAAGATCAATCCGCTTGCCGGCTGCTGGCCGGTGGCGCTGCAGATTCCGGTGTTCTTCTCGCTCTACAAGGTGCTCTACATCACCATCGAGATGCGGCACGCGCCGTTCTTCGGCTGGATCCAGGATCTGGCCGCGCCCGACCCGACCTCGATCTTCAACCTGTTCGGCCTGCTGCCGTTCGCGCCGCCGGCCTTCCTGCCGCATATGGGCGCCTGGGCGGTGGTCATGGGCATCACCATGTTCCTGCAGATGCGCATGAACCCGACGCCGCCGGATCCGACGCAGGCGCAGATCTTCACCTGGATGCCGGTCATCTTCACCTTCATGATGGGCAGCTTCCCGGCAGGGCTGGTCATCTACTGGGCCTGGAACAACACGCTGTCGATCCTGCAGCAGGGCGTGATCATGAAGCGCCAGGGCGCCAAGATCGAATTGTGGGACAATCTGGCGGCACTGTTTCGAAAGAAACCGTCGCCGGCTGAGTAGCCGGCGCCCCTTCTGGCCAACTCGAAAGCCCCGGTTCGTCCGGGGCTTTTTTGTTGGGCGACATGTGCATCACGTTCCCGTGAGGCGCGAAACTTGAAGCACGTGAAGGGCGTGTCTCATCCTGTATCCCCCAGGACGTTCAGGACGGATCACCCTTCATTCGAAAATAGCTTCGCTGGAGCCGCATCCTCGTGACTTAGGTCGCGGGGACATTGGTGCTGGGTGGCCGGCTTGTCTTGTAAGTATTTGTTTATATTATATTTTTCACGATCGTTTCGAAACTTTCCCTCCGCCGCCGCGTAACTCTTCCCGACAATCGAATCAACAATTGTCGCAACGGAAGGGTTCTCCAATGGCACAGTCCATCCTCAAAGCTCTCTGCATCTCGGCCGTCCTCGCGGCTTCAGGCCTCACCGCCACGACCGTCTACACATTCGCCAATCCCGCCGTCGGCGGCGCCGCGATGTCGACCACGAAGAACATCGTCCAGAATGCGGTCAACTCGCCGATCCACAAGACCCTGGTGGCAGCCGTCAAGGCAGCCGGTCTTGTCGACACGCTGCAGAGCGCCGGCCCGTTCACAGTGTTCGCGCCGACCGATTCCGCCTTCAAGAAGCTGCCGGCCGGCACCGTCGCCACGCTGGTGAAGCCCGAAAACAAGGACAAGCTGACCAAGATCCTGACCGCGCATGTCGTCGCCGGCAAGATCTCGGCCAAGGAGATGATGACCAAGGCCAAGGCGATGGGCGGCAAGTATGAGATGAAGACCGTTTCCGGCGACACGCTGACCGCCGAGGTCAAGGGCGGCTCGCTCTACATCGTCGACGAATCCGGCGGCGCCGCCAAGGTGACGATCGCCGACGTCAACCAGTCAAACGGCGTCATCCACGTCGTCAACAAAGTGCTGTTGCCGAAGTAACGGCTTCCGGAAAAGGGGATGACGGCAAGTCCGTGACGGCTTTCTCGGCTTGCCATCCCGCCTCGTAACGAGGTGCCATGTGTTGCGGAAGCCGCCTTCGACATGACCGGGGTCCTGCTTGTCCTTCGCAGGGCCCCGGTTTCGTTTTCATTCGACGACGGCGCTGTGGTCGACCTTGGCCGGGGTCGCGGGCTTGCGCAGCAAGAGAACCAGCGGGATGGCTGCGAGCGACAGGATCATCATCAGCTTGAAGTCGTCCATGTAGCTGATGATCGTTGCCTGCAGCGTGACGACGCCGTCAAGTGCGGCGCGGCCGGCGGCGCTGTAGGGGTTCATCGCCTGGAAGATCGCCGGGTTGCTGAACGCCTGGTTGTAAGGCGTCACATAGGTGGCGATGTTGGCGTGGTTGATCTGCACATTCTGCGTCAACAGCGCGGTGACGACCGAGATGCCGACGCTGGAGCCGATGTTGCGCGACAGATTGTAGAGGCCGGTGCCTTCGGCGCGGCGCTCCGGCGCCAGCGTGGCGAAGGTGATGGTGGTGAGCGGCACGAACAGGAAGCCGAGACCAGCGCCCTGGATGAAGCCGGTGCTGATGATCGTCCATTGCGAGACGTCGGGGGTCCAGCCGGTCATGTCGTACATCGCCCAGGCGGTGATCGCCAGGCCGATGAAGAGCAGCCAGCGCGTGTCGACCTTGCCGACCAGCCTGCCGACCAGGAACATGCAAGCCATGGTGCCGAGGCCGCGCGGCCCCATGACGATGCCGGCGGTCACCACGGGATAACCCATCAGCGTCTGCAGATAGGGCGTCATCAGCGCCAGCGAGGCGAGGTAGGTGATGCCGATGATGAAGATGAAGACCATGCCGACGGCAAAGTTGCGGTCGAGGAACAGCCTTGGGTTCACGAAGCTGTTGCGGGCGGTGAAGGTGTGGACGAGGAAGATGTAGAAGGCCGAAGCGCAGATCAGCGCCTCGACGATGATCTCGGATGACGAGAACCAGTTGAGCTGCTCGCCACGATCGAGGAACATCTGCAGCGCGGCGATGGTGATGCTGAGCGCCCCGAAGCCCAGCCAGTCCAGCCTGGCCTTGAGGTCCATCCTGGTTTCCATGACGAACATCGACACGCCGGCAAAAGCCAGCGCGCCGATCGGCACGTTGATGTAGAACACCCAGCGCCAGCTGACATTTTCGGTCAGCCAGCCGCCGATGACGGGGCCGAGCACCGGGCCGACCATGACCGAAACGCCGAACAGCGCCATCGCCGAGCCGCGCTCCTCGACGCTGTAGATGTCGAGCAGGATGCTTTGCGACAGCGGCACCAGAGCGGCGCCGAACAGTCCTTGCAGCAGCCGGAAGCCGACGATCTGCGGCAGCAACTGCGCGAAGCCGCACAGCACGGACGCCACGACGAAACCGGTGATCGAGGTCAACAGGATGCGCTTGCGGCCGAAACGGTTGGCGAGATAGCCCGAAGGCGGCGTCATGACGGCGGCAGCGACGATGTAGGAGGTCAGCACCCAGTTGATCTGGTCGGCGCTGGCCGAGACGCTGCCCTGGATATAGGGCAGCGCGACATTGGCGATGGTGGTGTCCAGCGCCTGCATGATGACAGCCAGGATCACGCAAGCGGTGATGGCGCCGCGATTGGCGACCACCGGCGTGGCACCTGTCGCGACGGCGCTGCTCATGACTTTTGCTCGAACCGGTTGATGAGGTTGGTGACGAAGTCGGGCAGGCCGCGCGCATGGCCGGTGTCGACGTCGACGACGACGCTCATGCCGCCGCGCAGCGGCGGCTTGCCGGCGAGATCGTCGACCGTCACCCGCATCGGGATGCGCTGCACGACCTTGACCCAGTTGCCGGTGGTGTTCTGCGCCGGCAGCAGCGAGAAGCTCGACGACGAGGCCGGGCTGATCGAGGCGACCGTGCCGTGCCAGACGGCGCCCGGATAGGTGTCGACGCTGATCGTTGCCGTCTGCCCCGGCCTGACATAGGTCAGCTCGGTTTCTTTCGGCTCGGCCTCGATCCACAGATCGGTCGCCGAGATCAGGCTGAAGGCCGGCTGCGACGCCGGCAGGTACTTGCCGACCTGCAGCGCGTCGACATTGGTGACGACGCCGTCGAACGGCGCCTTGACGGTTGCATCGCCGAGGTTGCGCTCAGCGTCGTCGACGGCCGACTGTGCCTGCAGGTAGAACGGGTTCTTCTCCACCGGCTGATTGGCGTCGCCGCCAAGCTGGGCAAGCGTCGCCTGCGCCGTCGCCTTGGCCACCGACACTTTCTGGCGGGCGGCGACGAGATCATGCTGGGCGCTGTCGAAGCTTGCCTTGGAGGCTGTCGAGGTCTTGAGCAGATCCTGCTGGCGCTGGAAGGCGGCCTCGTAATAGGGGATGTCGGCCTCAGCCTGGTCGATCTGCGACAGCGACTGCTGGTAGCTCGCCTGCAAGGTCAGCACCTGGTTGCGTACGGTGCCGAGCTGCGCCTGGGCGGCGGCAAGAGCGGTCTCGAAAGAGGCCGGCCGCAGGCGGAAGAGCACGTCGCCCTTCTTCACCGCCTCGTTCTCGTGCACGTCGATTTCCTGCACGGTGCCGGAGACATCGGTGGAAACGCCGAGCGACTGCGCCTGGATGTAGGCATTGTCGGTGGTCATGACCTGGCCGCCGATGACGTAGTAATAGCCGCCGACGATCAGCGCGATGGGTAGCAGGGCAAACAGGACCGGACGCGTCAGGCTGCGCTTCGGCTTGACCGGCGCCGGCGGCGCGGCAATGACCGGAGCCGGCTGCGACAGCGGCTCCCTGGTTGGCGCCTCGAGCGCTGCCGGCGTTTCCAGCTCGCCATCGTCGATGACCGTGCCGGTGCGCCGCTGTTCGCGTTCGCTGTCCAGCCGGATGATCTGGTCGCGCGGCCGATCCGTGGCGTCTTCCGCCGGCTTCTTGGGTGATGTCGATTCAGCCATGGGTTTTCTCCCGGTCGACGGCTGGCTGGGTACAAGCCTCGAGCAGATTGGATGTGATCAGGGTCAGGGTTTGCAGCCGGAGCTGCCCGATATTGGACGCGCGCGAACGCGGCTCAGGCCGCCTGCGAAACAGGCGCGCGGCATCGTGCAGCACGAAGCTGATGTTGGGTGAGGAGGACATGGGAGAAGATCAGGGTCTGCGGGCAACTTTTCGTGAGCATGCTTATTATCATCATGCACATAATCCTGCTGGACGCCGTGCGCAAGATGGATTAGGCCGCCTGGAGCAAATGTCCCATCGGCGTGGCGCAACAGAAGGACCGGCACGAGCCGGTGAAACAATGACGATGAATTGGCTCCGGATCGCTGCCGTGGCTGTCCTGTCGGGATGTGCGTTTCCAGCCGCCGCCGAGGACGCCGTCAGCTGTGGCGGAGCCGCGATGCTGGGCGGCGCGCAACTGAACTGCAGCCATGTCGAACCCAAGGCGCCGCCGCAATTCTGCAGCTTCAGCTGGGCTTTGCATATGGCGAGGGGCGACCAGAAGATCGTCGAAGGCAGCTTCCTGCTGCCGCCAGGCGCCGCGAATGTCCAGGTCTATCAGGGCGGCGGTTTCGACCGCGCCATGTCCGATCCGATCGTGATCTGCCGCGGCACGAAGTGAGCGTCGAAGACCCGCAGGGCTCGCTCATCCGACGATTGGTGCTATAGGGCGGATCACGCTATTTTGAACGGCGCCTGCCGATATCGCCTGCGCCCGGCTGCCACTTCTCGACGGATCTCGCCATGGACGGACCCAACCCAGACATCAAGCACCCGATCCCGATGCACACCCGCGTCGGCTTCCTGAAACCCCTGGTCACCGCCCCGAATATCGAGATCGGCGACTTCACCTATTATGACGATCCGGACGGGCCGGACAAATTCGCCGAGCGGTGCGTGCTGCATCATTATCCGTTCATCGGCGACAAGCTCATCATCGGCAAGTTCTGCGCCATCGCCGAGGGGGCGCGCTTCATCATGAACGGCGCCAACCATGCGATGTCCGGCTTCTCGACCTATCCGTTCAACATTTTCGGCCATGGCTGGGAACAAGGCTTCGATCCGAAAACGTGGTCGCAGGAAGTGCGCGGCGACACGGTGGTCGGCAATGATGTATGGATCGGCATGGATGCGGTGATCATGCCCGGCGTGTCGATCGGCCATGGCGCCATCGTGGCGGCGAAATCGGTGGTGACGCATGACGTGCCGACCTATGCGATCGTCGCCGGCAACGCGGCAAAGGTAGTGAAGATGCGATTCGACGACAGGACGGTGCGGCGGCTGCTTTCGGTGGCGTGGTGGAATTGGCCGGTGGACAAGATCGGCCGCAACCTCAATGCCATCAGGGGCGCCGATATTTCCAGACTGGAGGCAGCGGTTTGAACGCGTTGGGCAACACTGTTATCGGCGTCGAGCTGTTCACCAAGGGCTGGATCTTCATCCGCGGCGTGCCGGCGATGAAGTTTTTGCCGCCGGAAGGGCCGCCGGAGATCGCCTTTGCGGGCCGCTCCAATGTCGGCAAGTCGTCGCTGATCAATGCGCTGGTCGGCCATAACGGGCTGGCACGCACCTCCAACACGCCGGGGCGCACGCAAGAGCTCAACTATTTCGTGCCGGGCGGGTTTTCCGGCGAAGGCACCGACCTGCCGCCATTGGCGCTGGTCGATATGCCGGGCTACGGCTACGCCAGCGCGCCGAAGGAAAAGGTCGACGACTGGACGAAGCTGGTCTTCGACTATCTCAAGGGCCGCGTGACACTGAAGCGGGTCTATGTGCTGATCGATGCCCGCCACGGCATCAAGGCCAAGGATGACGAGGTGCTGTCGCTGCTCGACAAGGCGGCAGTGTCCTATCAGATCGTGCTGACCAAGACCGACAAGATCAAGGCGGCGGGCGTGCCGCGGCTGATCGAAGAGACGCTACTGAAGATCAAGAAGCGGCCGGCGGCGTTTCCGTTCGTTCTGGCGACGTCGTCGGAAAAGGGCGAAGGCCTCGACGAGTTGCGGGCGGCGATCGTGCTGGCCGCCAATGGCGGCTAAAAGCAACTCCAGGAAAAGTGTGAAGCGGTTTTCCGTCCGGAGTTGCGGAAAAAACCTTTGGCCGACTAGGCCTTAACCTTGGCCTTCGCCTCCAGGGCGATCATCTGGTGGCTTTCTTCCTCGGCAAGCTGTTCGGTGCCGTAGTACTTCAAGAACACGTCGACGCCCGACCGCACGATGTGGTCGATTTCATCCTGGCTCGGCGCCTTGGTGCGGTAGGCGAAGATGCACTGGCGAAACAGGCCGGCCAGGCAAAGTTCGGTGAACTGATAGGCGGCAAGATCGACATCGTCGATCTTGAGCAGACCGCGGTCGATGGCGGCATTGAGGAACTCGGCCACCTTGTCGTGACCGCGTTTGGGGCCGCGCTCGTAAAAGCGCGCGCCCATGTCGGGTATCCTGTCGGAAGCGCCGATCACCGTGCGCTGCGCCTGGATGACCTTGGCCGAGGTGATCTTCATCGACAGCACCTTGCCGAACTTCACCAGCGTCTGGCGCAGATCGTCGGCGCGGTCGAGCATGTCATACATATTCTTGAAGATGGTGCCGCGCTCTTCCTCGATCAGCGCCTCGAACAGTTCTTCCTTGTTGGCGAAGTAGACATAGATGGTGCCCTTCGAGACGCCGGCCTCGCGGGTGATGTCGTTCATCGACGCCGCTTCGAAGCCCTTGTCTATAAACACGCGACGCGCGCCCTCGATGATCTGGCTGCGCTTGACCGGATCCTGTCCCGCTGCCGGGCGGCCGCGACGCGCACTATCCAGCACATCGCACGGATCAGTTTCGGCGTCGGCTAACGTGTCGGCCATAAAAGTCACACCTCGCAAAATAATTCGAACCGATCGGTTCGATTGCCCCTTGATATGGGCCCACTTTGACGCTATGTCAACGTCCACATCGAACCGAACGGTTCAGTATAACACGAATTCCTTATATAGCGACAGTAGCGAGATATCATGTCCTCGAACACCCCAACCACGACCGCCGAAGTTCGGCCCTTTCCTACCGCCAAGGTCTCGCCGGTCATCGAAGCTCCGGAAGCGCCTCCCAAGCCTGCCGCCGAAGTTCTGGCCGAGACGCCGGCCAAGAAGAAGCGGTCGGCGCGCTCGCTGATGCTGCCGATCATCGGCCTGGCCCTGCTCAGCGCCGGCGCCTGGTATGGCTATAACTACTGGACCGACGGCCGGTTCCTGATCTCGACCGACGATGCCTATGTCCAGGCCGACATGTCTTTCGTGTCACCGAAGATTTCCGGCTATGTCGACCAGGTCAAGGTCTCGGAAAACCAGCAGGTGAAGGCCGGCGACCCGCTGCTGACCATCGATGACGGCGACTACAAGATTGCGGTTGCCCAGGCCGAGGCGCAGATCGCCACGCTGGCCAAGACCCTCGACCGCATCGACGCGCAGACCAAGGCGGCGCAGGCCTCGCTGCAACAGGCGCAGGCGCAGAAGGTTGCCGACCAGGCAGCCGCGGACAATGCGGCTCGTGCGCAGCAGCGCGCGGCACAACTGGTCAAGACACATGTCGGCACGCAGGCGCAGCTCGACGACGCCCAGACGGCTCTCGACCAGGCCAACGCAGCCCTTGTCGGCGCCGATGCGCAGATCGCAGCCGCACAGGCCAATATCGGCGTGTTCGAGGCGCAGCGCGCCGAATCCGCCAGCACGCTGGCCTCGCTGCAGCTGAACCGCGACAAGGCCGCGCGTGATCTGTCGTTCACCGTGCTCAAGGCGCCCTATGACGGCGTCGTCGGCAACCGTTCGGTCGAGCAGGGCGATCTCGTCAGCCCCGGCCAGAAGCTCGCCGTCGTGGTGCCAATGGACAAGCTCTACATCGTCGCCAACTTCAAGGAGACGCAGCTGGCCAAGCTGGTGCCCGGCGAAAAGGTCCGGGTCTCGGTCGACGCCACGGACGGCCATGATTTCGAAGGCACGGTGTCGTCGCTGGCGCCGGCTTCGGGTGCGGTGTTCTCACTGCTGCCGCCAGAAAACGCCACCGGCAACTTCACCAAGGTGGTGCAGCGCGTCCCGGTTCGCATCGAGGTGCCTGCCGACGTCTTGAAGGCAGGCAGGCTGCGTGCCGGCTTGAGCGTCATCGTCGACGTCGACAGCCGCACGGCTCCGGCCGCGGCGAACTGAGCGGCCGCAAGGGGATAACGCCATGGCAACCGCAACCATAACTGCAGGAGCAGCGCCGGCGCCTGCCATGCCGGCGGTGCCGACGACCATCTCGACGCGCCGCCTCATCGCCTTCCTGGCGATGGTGTTCGGCATGTTCATGGCGATCCTCGACATCCAGATCGTCTCGGCCTCGCTGGCCGAGATTCAGGCCGGCCTGAGCGCCAGTTCCGATGAAATCCCGTGGGTGCAGACCGCCTACCTGATCGCCGAAGTGGTGATGATCCCGCTATCGGGCTTCCTCAGCCGGATGCTATCGACGCGCGTGCTGTTTGCAGGTGCCGCGGCCGGCTTCACGGCGGCAAGCGCGCTGGCCGCGACCGCCACCAACATCGACCAGATGATCGTCTACCGCGCCATCCAGGGCTTTATCGGCGGCGGCATGATCCCGAGCGTCTTCGCCGCTGCCTTCACCATCTTCCCGCCGTCGCGCCGCGCCATGGTGTCGCCGATGATCGGCCTGGTGGCGACGCTGGCGCCGACCATCGGCCCGACCGTCGGCGGCTATATCAGCCACGCCCTCTCCTGGCACTGGCTGTTCCTGATCAATGTCGTGCCGGGCATTCTGGTGACGGCCGCGACCTGGTCACTGATCGATTTCGACAAGCCCAATCTCGGCCTGTTCAGCAAGTTCGACTGGTGGGGCCTTGCCGGCATGGCGGCTTTCCTCGGCTGCATGGAATATGTGCTTGAGGAAGGTCCGAACCATGACTGGCTGCAGGAACAGGCAGTGTTCATCTGCGCCATCGTCATGGTTGTCGGTGCGGTGCTGTTCTTCTGGCGCGCCTTTACCGCCGAGGAGCCGATCGTCGATCTCAGGGCCTTCACCAACGTCAACTTCGCCTTCGGCTCGCTGTTCTCCTTCGTCATCGGCATCGGCCTCTACGGCCTGACCTATCTCTATCCGGTGTTCCTCGGGCGCATCCGCGGTTACGATTCCTTGATGATCGGCGAGGCGTTGTTCGTCAGCGGCCTGGCGATGTTCGTCACCGCGCCGATTTCCGGCATCCTGTCGAGCAAGATGGATTTGCGCATCATGATGATGATCGGGCTGCTCGGCTTTGCCGCGGGCACCTGGTGGATGACGCATCTGACGGCCGACTGGGACTTTTATGAGCTGCTCATCCCGCAGATCCTGCGCGGCTGCTCGATGATGCTGTGCATGGTGCCAATCAACAACATCGCGCTCGGCACCTTGCCGCCAGACCGGCTGAAGAACGCATCGGGCCTGTTCAACCTGACCCGCAACCTCGGCGGCGCGGTCGGCCTTGCCGTCATCAACACCGTGCTGATCGACCGCAACGCCTTCCACTATGCAAGGCTGGCCGAGCATGTCGAATGGGGCAGTGCGGCGGCGCAACAGAAGCTGCAGAACATGACGCTCGACTTCCAGCAGACGCCCGGCCTCGACGCTACCAAGGCGGCCATTTCCAAACTGTCTGGGATGGTCCAGCAGCAGGCGTCGCTGCTGTCCTTCATGGATGTTTTCACCATGCTGACCGTGCTGTTCGCGACCATGGCTCTGTTCACCCTCGTCATCGCCAAGCCAGCGCCGCCTGCGGGCAGTGGCGGCGGAGGCCATTGAGCGCGCTGGACCCCCGCCTGGCGCCCTCATGCATGACCCCGGAAATCACCCCCGATTTCCGGGGTCATGCTTAAGCACCAACCGATATCAAAAGCTTTGAATGCGGCTATGCCGCAGCCGGCGGTCCAAACCATTTGGTCAACGCGTCTGTCAGCCCCGCCGATGTCGGCCCACCAACCCAGGCCACATAACCATCAGGCCGAACCAGCACCGCGCCGGGAGCTTTGACCTCGCCCAGCACAGGAAGCTCCCATGCACCATCATATCTGGCGTCGACCGACCGAACCCGGTCCGCCCATGGGCCGATGTTGAAAGCGCCCGGCTGGCCGAAGTTGAGCAGCAGCGGTCGCGCGTCGTGCAGCAGCGCAAAGACCCGTTGCGGGCCGGCTGCGGTGACGAGGTCGAGGTCCGGCATGCGACGGCCAAGCAGTTCGTGGCCTTCGCCGAAGTCGTAGCGGATGTCCAGACCGGACATCATGCCGGCAAAACGCTTGCGCGGCTCTTCCATGGCGAGAAGCCCGGACACCATGTTTCGTAGCGCCTTCATGCGCTCGTCTTCACGGCGCAGCACGACCGCCGACATGGTGTTCTGCAACACCCTGGCGGCAACCGGATGACGCTCTGCCTGGTAGGTATCGAGCAGGCTTTCCGGCGCCGTTTTCCTGATCACCTGGGCGAGCTTCCAGCCCAGGTTGACCGCGTCCTGCACGCCAAGCTGCATGCCCTGTCCGCCGTCCGGCGGATGTACGTGCGCGGCGTCGCCCGCCAGCAGCACCCGCCCCTTGCGGTATGACGCTGCCTGCCGGGTCATATCGGTGAACCGGGAAAGCGATGCCGGATTGTGGACGCCATAATCGGTTCCGAAGACCGCAATGAGCGCTTCGCTCAGATCGCGCAGCGTGGGCGGCGCGACAGCCCCGACCTCGCGTTCGGTCACCATCACCCGCACGGTCCCGTCGTCGAGCTTGCTGAGGCCGTGAATGCCCGTTGCATCGCGGTGGATGCCCCAACTCGGCTCCTCTGTAACCTCGACCTCGCCAATCAGGTTGCTGGTCGTCGGATCCGAGCCGGGGAATTCTACGCCCAATGCCTTGCGCACGAGACTTCTGCCGCCGTCGCAGCCGACGAGGTAGTCGCCACGAAGCGACCGGCCATCGCTGAGCGCAACGTCGACGCCACTCTCGTCCTGCACGAAAGCCGTCACCTCGCAGCGACGGTAGATCGTGACGCCAAGCTCCTCCACCCAGTCGGTAAGGATGCGCTCTATGTGCTTCTGCCACAAAGCGAGCCCGTAATTGTGGCGGGTGGGAAAGTCGCTGATATCAAGGGAAACGCCGGCAAAGCCCGCGACCTGGGCGGTCCGCCCTTGGGCCAGAAACCGGTCTGCAATGCCGCGCTGGTCGAATATCTCGATGGTTCGTGCGTGCAAGCCGCCTGAGCGCAGCCCGTCGAGCTCTTGTCCAACGCGCCGCTCGACGATTGCGGCATCGATGCCGGCCAAGGAAAGCTCGCCGGCCAGCATCAGTCCGGTCGGCCCGCCTCCGACGATCACCACAGGATGGGAGATTTGCGACCGGCCGGCGTCAATGCGGCCGGTCGATTTGCGCTCGCCCTGGCGAGCCCGTTCCTTAGTCCGTTGCATAGGTTCTGGCCCTCTCGATAAGGGCTGCGGAATCTACGCATAAAAAGCCGTCTGCCAATTCTTGAAATTAAGTGTTTTCGCCCCATTTCAGGAGGTAGGAGGCCGTTGTCACGCCGCCTCCCAAATTCCCGACATCGCAAAGAGATGCTGAATGGTCAGGCAGTCGCCGGCTTGAAGGTCAGCGCAACGCCGTTGATGCAGTGGCGCAGGCCGGTCGGCGCCGGACCGTCATCGAAGACATGGCCGAGATGGCCGCCGCAGCGGCGGCAATGGACCTCGGTGCGGGTCATGCCCAGCGAGCGGTCCTCGGTCTTGCCGATGCCGTTGGCAATCTCCTGCCAGAAGCTCGGCCAGCCGGTGCCGGAATCGAACTTGGTGTCCGAGGGGTAGACCGGCAGGTCGCAGCCGGCGCAGGCGAAAATGCCCTTGCGGTGCTCGTTGAGCAGCGGGCTGGTGCCGGGATATTCGGTACCTTCCTTGCGCAGCACGTTGAAGGCTTCGTCGGACAGGATGGCGTGCCATTCGGCGTCGGTCTTGGTGACCTCGAAGGTTTCGGCAGCTCTGGCGGGCCCGCCCATGCGCAGCGTTGCCACCGCGCCGGCGACGGCCGCTAAGGCGACGCCGCTGAGAAGTAAATCGCGACGGTTCATGACAGAAATCCTCCTGCAGGTTGTTTTGCCAAATTTTGCCGCCACGGCAAAATCAAAAGCCGGTGACGGTTGCCCTGCAAACGAACGCTCCACACCGGTTCCGCGCCTGTTGCGGACGGGATGGAGCGCTCGGTCGTTTGCGCGGCTCACGGGGGCGTGAGCCGCGCAATCTGCAGGGAGCCTTGACCAACTGTTCGTCGGCGGCAGACGCTTTGTTACATCTTCGGCAGCAGGACCTTGTCGATGACGTGGATGACGCCGTTGGACTGCTCGACATCGGCGATCGTCACATTGGCGACATTGCCGTTCTCGTCGGTGACGGTGACCTTGCCGCCATCAGCCTTGAGCGACAGCTCGCAGCCGCCGACCGTCTTGACCTTGTGGGTGCCGCCGTCGTCCATCGCCATCTTCATCACATCGGCCGCCATCGCCTTGGCGCCGATGACATGGCAGGTCAGGATCTTGGTGAGCTTGTCCTTGTTCTCGGGCTTGAGCAGCGTCTCGACCGTGCCTGCCGGCAGGGCGGCAAAGGCCTCATTGGTCGGCGCGAAGACGGTGAACGGGCCGGCGCCCTGCAACGTCTCGACCAGGCCCGCAGCCTTGACGGCGGCGACCAGCGTGGTGTGGTCCTTCGAATTGACGGCGTTCTCGACGATGTTCTTGTCGGCGAACATGGCGGCGCCGCCAACCATCGGATTTTCGGCATAGGCAGCGGTGGCGAGCGCGGAGACGGCAATCGTACCGGCGAGCAAAAGGGTGGAGAGTTTACGCATAGTGTTCGGACTCCTCGGGTTATTGTTCCTCTTTCGGGAACACAAGGAGATACGAGATAGAGCTGCTTGAGTTTCCGCACGTCGGGAAAAATTATTCTTTATTTTGTCGACGAATTAAGTTTCCGGAGATCGAGCCCATAACTTCCAGCAGTGCGGATACAATGAAAACAGCGGAAGATACACTTCCGCTGTTCTTCATGATCAGGTCATGACCTTGATATCTATCAGATGCCCTTCAGATCGCCCGCGGCAACGACCGGTCCGGTCGGCTGCCCGGTCGGCGAACCGCCCGTCGGCTCGACGCTGACGGCGAGCACGGCGCCTTGCGCCAGCTTCTGCTGCACGGCCGGTGTCACGGCGATGTGCGTGGTCTGGCCGGTGGGAATGACACCCATCGAGACCGGTGCATTCTTGCCTTCGATCATCCACAGCTCGAAGTCCTTGCCGGCGGCGCGTTCGCCCGAAACCAGCGACAGGCCGACATCGCGCCGTCCGGCGTCGTAGACGACCAGATATTTGACATCGCTGCCATCGGCAGCCAGCGAAGCGACCAAACGCTCCTGCGGCACGATGACCGGCGGCCTGACGTAAGGCACGGCGATATAGAGGACCAGCGCGGCGAGCGCGGCGGCGGTGAGCCCGCGCCAGAAGGCGAGGCTCGCCCACAGGCTGCCGCTCGGCGCCGCAGATGATGATGCAGCCGATGAGGAGAACAGCCGGCGATCGATAGCCGGCTTGACCGTGGCCGGCGGCTCCACTTCCGCATAAGCGGCGGCCATCGGCGAAAGGTGAACCTCCCAGGAATCGACGAGACGGGCAAAGCCGGTCTCCGCGTCGATGCGTCCGGAGGCTATCTGGCGCTCGTCCGCCGGCAGAACGCCGAGAACGTATTCGGCTGCGAGCAGGTCGTCGCCTCCACGTTCCGGTCCATTTTCTTCTGCCAGGGTCATCTTTCCAGACATTCTCTAAGTTTCAACAGGCTGCGGCGCAGCCATGTCCGCATCGTGTTGAGCGGAACCTTGTGACGTTCCGCCAGGTCGGCGTAACTTTCGCCGTTCAAATAGGCACCCCGGACGGCTTGCGCCCGGTCTTGCTCCAACTCTTCGAGGCACTGGTAGATGCGCTCGGATTCACCGCCCGCGACAACCATGGCCTCAGGCCCCGGACCCGGGTCAGCCACGTCACGCGCGGCATCGATATCGGCAGCAGGCTTGCGTCGCGATCGGATGCGATCAATCGCATGATTGCGCGCTATGGCCACCAGCCAGGAGATCGGGCTGAGATCAGAAACCGCGAAACGATCCGCCTTCGTCCACACTTTGACGAAGACCTCTTGCAGCGCTTCTTCCGCATCTCCCCGGTCCCTCAATACACGAAGGCACACACCGAAAAGTTTCGCGCTGGTCTGCCGGTAGAGCAGATCGAACGCAGCCCGGTCCTTCATCGAAGTCCGGACAATCAGGGTGGAGATGTCCTGCGGCGTCATGCCGATAAGCTAGGCGATTGCGATTTATTTGCAAAGGCGGAATTGTGTTCTCCACCTCACCCGGATCGCCAGTAATTGTCGGTCGGTTGCCAAGGAAATCCCCTGTCGTTAGCCTCTCGCCAAAAGGGGAAAGCAATGTCGGCCGAACGGATGCTTTGGGACAACGATGCAACCGGCCTGGCAGAGCTGGTACATAGCGGCGAAATCTCGCCGCAAGACCTTGTCGATGCGGCCATCGCGCGCGCCGAGGCCACCCGCCCCGACATCAACGCCATTGCCGAGCCGCTTTACGATTTCGCCCGGACGCGGGCGAAATCCGTCGACCGCACCCTGCCGCTGGCCGGGGTGCCGTTTGCGCTGAAGGATCTCGGCATCGCCATCAAAGGCGTGCCGACGCATACCGGCAGCCGCATTCCGGCTTTCACCGCCGACTTCAACTCGGTGATGACCGAGCGCTATCTCGCTGCCGGGCTCATTCCGATCGCCACCAGCACCTCGCCCGAACAAGGGCTGAGGCTGATGACCGAATCCACCGCCTTCGGCATCACCCGCAACCCGTGGAACACGGGCCATACCAGCGGCGGCTCGTCAGGCGGTGCGGCAGCACTTGTCGCCGCGGGCGTGGTGCCGGCGGCGCATGCCTCGGACGGCGGCGGCTCGATCCGGGTGCCATCGGCCTGCACCGGTCTGGTCGGCCTGAAACCCTCTCGCGGCCGCGTGCCGCAGACACCGCTGATCAGCGAAGCCTGGTACGGCATGGTCGTCGACCACGCTGTCGGCCGCTCGGTGCGCGACTGTGCCTTGCTGCTCGACCTGACGCATGGACCCGACCCGCTGGCGCCCTATGCCGCGCCGGCACCGAAAGGAACCTTTGCGGCTGCCGCGGCGCGTGATCCGGGCAAGCTCAAGCTCGCCGTCTACCGGAAATCTCCGCTCGGCCTGCCGATATCGGCCGAGACTTTCGCCGCGCTGGACGCCGCAGTGGCGCTGGCGCGCGATGGCGGCCACACGGTGGAGGAGATCGACCTGCCCTATATCGATCGCGATTTCATGGCGGATTTCGCAAAAACCGTCGCCTCGGCGGTGGCTGGCACGATGCGTGGCGAGGCACTGCGCGTCGGCCGCCCGGTTCTGGGCGATATCGAGCGCGCCACGCGCGTCATTGCTCGCTTCGGCGAAATCGTCTCGGCCGGCGAGATCTATGCCGGCCTGCAGCGGCTCAACGCCGTCTCGCGCCGGCTGATCACCGAGACCGCGCAATATGACGCCGTGTTGATGCCGATCATTGCGCATCCGCCGCTCGTCTGCGGCGCCATGGATCCGAAGGGTGCCGACGAGCTCATCGAAAATCTGCTCGACAAACTGCGTCTCACCCGATTGCTGAAACTCAAGCCGCTGCTCGGCCAGCTGATGGACAAGAGCCTGTGGTTCACCCATTGGCCGGCGATCCAGAACGTCAGCGGCCAGCCGTCGATCGCGCTGCCTGTCCATGTCACCGATGCCGGCCTGCCGCTCGGCATCCAGGCCGTCGGCCGCCCGGGTGACGAGGAGACGCTTTTGTCGCTCGCCGGACAGATGGAAAAGATTTCGGGCTGGCTGACGCGGCGGGCGCCGCTGAAGGTTCCCGGCTAGAGTCTCGCATCCTCTCGTGATTTTATGATTGTGACAGCAAAGCCGTTTGCGGCTTGCGCCAATTCCCGCTAAGACGCCGCCGTCCTTACCCACATCCAGGGAACCACGCCGATGACGGAGATAACCGCCACCGCCGAGATGCAGGCCGCCCTGCTGTCGCGGGCGCTGCCCTATATGCAGCGCTACGAGCACAAGACGGTGGTGGTGAAATATGGTGGCCATGCCATGGGCGATATCGAGCTCGGCAAGGCTTTCGCCCGCGACATCGCGCTGTTGAAGCAATCCGGCGTCAACCCGATCGTCGTCCATGGCGGCGGGCCGCAGATCGGCGCCATGCTGGCCAAGATGGGCATCGAATCGAAGTTCGAAGGCGGCCTGCGCGTCACCGACCAGAAGACGGTCGAGATCGTCGAAATGGTGCTGGCCGGCTCGATCAACAAGGAGATCGTGGCGCTGATCAATGCCGAAGGCGAATGGGCGATTGGCTTGTGCGGCAAGGACGGCAACATGGTGTTCGCCGAAAAGGCGCGCAAGACCATGATCGACCCGGACTCCAACATCGAGCGCGTGCTCGATCTCGGCTTCGTCGGCGAGCCTGTCGAGGTCGACCGCACGCTGCTCGACTTGCTGGCGCGCTCCGAAATGATCCCGGTGCTGGCGCCGGTGGCGCCCGGCCGCGACGGCCACACCTACAACATCAATGCCGACACTTTTGCCGGCGCCATCGCCGGCGCCTGCCAGGCGACACGCCTTCTGTTCCTGACCGACGTGCCCGGCGTGCTCGACAAGAACAAGAAGCTGATCGACGAGCTGACGGTGGCCGAGGCCAAGGCGCTGATCAAGGACGGCACGGTGTCGGGCGGTATGATCCCCAAGGTCGAGACCTGCATCGAGGCGATCGAGCGCGGCGTCGAAGGCGTCGTCATCCTCAACGGCAAGACGCCGCATGCGGTGCTCCTGGAGCTGTTCACCGAACACGGCGCCGGCACGCTGATCGTGCCCTGAGCCGCGACTGGCCGCAGCCCGTCGATCAGGCAGCCAATCTATCAGCCGGGTTGGGGCAGGCGGGCAATGACCTTTATCTCGAAGTCGAAGCCGGCTAACCAGTTGACACCAACCGCGGTCCAGTTGGTGTAGGGCGGTTCCCCAAGCACCTTCAGCCGAACCGCGTCGATCGCGCCCCACTGCGCGGCCGGATCGGTGTGGAAGGTGGTCACGTCGACAATGTCGTCGAATGTGCAGCCGGCAGCTTTCAGCACGGCCGCGAGATTGTCGAAAGCAAGCTGGACCTGTTTTTCGAAGACCGGCTCGGGTGACCCATCCTCGCGGCTGCCGACCTGACCCGAGACGAACAGAAAGTCGCCCGAGCGGATCGCCGCCGAATAGCGATTGATCTCGTAGAGAGCCTGCCTGCCGGCAGGGAATATCGCGTCACGTTTGGTCATTGTCACTCCATTCAGACGTGGCAGGCCGGATCTCCCGACGATCGCGGCCTGCGTTCCATTCGGGGCAATTCACATACGCCCCGTATGTCTGAAATGGGTGCATACGCTGCGTATGTCAATACACATACGTCACGTATATTTGTGAATAACAGCGGAACCGGTCAAGCGCCGGGCGAGCTCGCAACGGTCGCTTCGGCCGGCTTGCGCGGCGGGCGTATGACGACCATCGATTCTTCTTCGGCATCCTGCGGCGCGCCCCAGAACTCAGCCAGAGTCGGGCCATTCTTCAGGCGGCGGTCCCGGGCCAGAAAGCCCCAGACCTCGCGGAACCACACGCGGCGGCCCATCTGCGTGTACCAGCGCATCGAATGGCGCTGCTCGGGATCCTTGTGGAAGAGAATGCGCGCCAGTGCCTTCGGCCGCGACTGCACCGCGACCTCGATCAGCTTGACCGAGAAGAACAGCATCCACGGCTTCAGCCGCGTCATCTGCAGCACCTGGTGTTTGTAGTCCCACAGCCTTGCATCCGTCTGGATCACCTTGCGGTCCCTGGCAATGCGGAAGAACGGCGTCCAGCGATGCGGCGTAACGTAGAGCGCCTGGATCTGGTCGGGGTCATAGGCAAGCAGCTGACGGAAGCCGCGCCACAAATCGCGAAAGGTCTCGTCCTCGAAGCCGGCCACCCAGGTCGCCATCGACAGGATGCCGTGCTGGCGCAGCAGTCTTATCGCCTCGCGGTCGGACGAGGTGCTGCCGCCCTTGCGGATCAATTGAAGCGTCTGCTCGTCGGTGTTTTCCATGCCGAGCAACCAGCGGATGACGCCGGCCTTGCGGTAGAGATGCAGGATGTCGGCATCGCGTACGATGTCGTCGGCGCGGGTCGAGCCAACGATCAGCACCGGCACATTCTCGGCGATCAGCGCGTCGAGAAAGGCGCGCCATGCTTTCTTCGAGACCGTCGGATTCTCGTCGGCGAGGTTGATCAGTTCGACGCCATGCTCGCGATGCAGCCAGGCGATCTCCTGCGCAAATTTTTTGGGATCGCGGTGCCGCCATCGGGTCCAGAAACCGCGCTGGCCGCAATAATTGCACAGATGCGGACAGCCGCGCGAAAACTGCATGACCACGGCGCGCTTGCCGCCCCAATAGCTGTAGCGGCTGTGATCGATCAGCTCCCAGCCGACGCGGTAATCGTCGAGAGTGGCGATGGTGCCAGCCGGCCTCGTGGCAAAGGGACGGCCGAGGTCGTCGCAATAGGCAATGCCGGCGACGTCGCCCAGTGGCCGGCGCTTGTCCAGCGCCTCGACCAGGGCAACGACAGTCACCTCGCCCTCGCCGCGCACGATCAAGTCGAAAACATCGCTCGCCGCCAGTATGTCACGCCAGTGATAGGTCGGGAACACACCGCCATAGATCACCAGCGTCGCCGGCTCGAGCGCCTTGACCATGCCGGCGATGGCAAGCGCTGTCGGATGCGCCGAGGTCGACCCGGAATGGCCGATCAGGATGCAGTCGGGCTGACCGCTCAAGGCATCGCGCACCAGCGTGGCCAGCGGCATCGGCCCGAATTCGGCATCGACCAGCCGCACCTGGTGGCCGGCGTCGAGCAGCGGACCACCCAGCGCGAGCAGACCGAGCGGCGGCAGATGATCGTCGGGCACGCGGCTGCCGATGGCGGTGTGCGGCGGATTGATCAGCACGATGTTCATGGCGGGACCTCAGAGCAGTGGTCCGCATGGCGTAGCCGGCGTTTCAGATCGGCAATTTGGCTCCGTTCAGCAGTTTGCGTGCAGCTTTTCGGCAGAAATGGCGATGCCGAGCCTTACCGTCTGAGATGTGCGAGCGGCACGTGGCCCGGGCCTTTGATGTTCTGCAGCACCAGCTGCGTGTGGACGTCGCGCACGCCGGCAAGCCGCATCAGCCGGTGCATGACGAAGGCGTTGAGCTCGTCGACCGACGGCACCATGACATGCAGCAGGAAATCGTGGTCGCCGGTCATCGTCCAGCATGACGATACTTCGTCCATGCGCTGCACGGCAGCAATGAAGGTTTCGGGCGAACCGTCGCTGTGGCTGACCAGCCGCACCTCGATGAAGACCTCGACCATCAGGCCGACGGCGCGGCGGCTGAGCACCGCGGCAAACCCCTTGATGATGCCGGCCTCCTGCAACGCTTCGAAGCGGCGCGCGCACGGCGTCGTCGACAGGCCGATCTCCTGCGCCAGTTCGGATACGGGCTTGCGCCCATCGCGCTGCAGCACATCCAGCATCTTGATCTCGAAATCATCGAACTGAGGCATTTTCACTCTCCTGAGGCAATTATTGAGGGAATATTATCTCGAATTGCCTGGTTGAACCATCATCAAAACCGATTTGCCTCGACAAACCGGGCTAGCCTTCAGGCACGTCAGCCGTTGATGATTTGCAGGGAGAAGAACCATGACGACGATGAGCGTTGCCGAATATGCCCGTGACTGCGCGGCGCAAGGGTTGCGCGGCGACTATTCGGTCTGCCGTTCCGATTTCACCGTGGCGCAGGGCTACGATTACAGCGCCGAGGAACAGGCGGTGTGGCGCACGCTTTGCGACCGTCAGACCAAGCTGACGCAGAAGCTGGCGCACCATTCCTATCTCGATGGCGTCGCCACGCTCGGCCTGCTCGACAAGATCCCGGATTTCGGGGCGGTCAGCGACAAGCTGCGCAAGCTCACCGGCTGGGAAATCGTCGCCGTGCCGGGTCTCATTCCGGCCGCGCCCTTCTTCGACCATCTCGCCAACCGGCGCTTTCCGGTGACCAACTGGCTGCGCACCAAGGACGAGCTCGACTACATCGTCGAGCCGGACATGTTCCATGACTTCTTCGGCCATGTGCCCATCCTGACGCAGCCGGTGTTTGCCGATTTCATGCAGATGTATGGCGAGAAGGCCGAGAGCGTGATTGCGCTGGGCGGCGACGAGATGATCACCCGCCTCTACTGGTACACGGCCGAATACGGCTTGATGCAGGAGAAGGGCCAACCACTGAAAGCTTTCGGCGCCGGGCTGATGTCGTCCTTCACCGAATTGCAGTTCGCCGTCGACAGCAAGGACGCGCACCACGTGCCCTTCGACCTCGAAACGGTGATGCGCACCGGCTACGAGATCGACAAGTTCCAGCGCGCCTATTTCGTACTGCCGTCTTTCGACGTGCTGCGCGACGCGTTCCGGACCGCCGATTTCAAGGCGATCGTCGCCCGCCGCAAAGGGCAGCCGGCGCTCGATCCGGCGACAGTCTAGTAAATCCGGCACCAGTGTTTAAGGCACGTCGCATGTCGACGCGACGCGCTTTAGACGCTTTGACCCCGACAGACTATTGCATGGCAGACGGGTTCATCCACAGGAACTCCCAGACGTTTCCGTCTGGGTCTTCGATGTGGCGGTTGAACATGAAACCGAGATCCTGCGCTGGATTGGGATCAGCGCGGCCGCCTGCCGCCACGCCCTTCTCGATTACGGCATTGACCTCGTCCCTGCTGTCGGTGGTGAGCGCGATCAGCATCTGGCTGTCACGCTTGGGGTCGCCGATCTGCCGCGCTGTGAACTGGCTGTAATGCTGGTGCGTGAGCAACATGACACCAATGGAGTCTGAGAACATGATCGAGCTGGCCTGGTCGCTCGAGAACTGCGGATTCAGCGTGCCCCCGATCGCGAGATAAAAGTTGGTCGCTGCCTGCAGATCGCGCACCGGCAGATTTATAAAGATCATCTTGGTCATCGGTCTAAGCCTTGCCTTCGTTGACAGGTACTAGTCAGTCCAGTACCGTTTCATGGCTATCATGCAAGAACGGTACCGTCTAGTACTTGTTGAGGAGGTGCCATGGGAAACGACGGTGAAACCAGATCAGCACGCAAGGATCGTGAAATCATCCAAGCGGCCACGGCGGCGTTCATCGGCAAAGGCTATGATGGAACCAGCATGGAAGAAATCGCCACCAGGGCGGGAGCTTCCAAGCAGACCGTCTACAAGCATTTCATCGACAAGGAGACGCTGTTCGGCGAAGTCGTTCTGTCGACCGCTACACAAGCCAACGACATCATCGAGTCCGTGACGACGCTGCTTTCCGAGGCGAAATTCATGGAGGGTGGCCTGCAGCAGCTTGCTCGACGTTTGATAGCGGTTCTCATGGATGAAGAGTTGTTGAAGCTGCGGCGCTTAATTATCGCCAACGCGGACCGAATGCCGCAGCTTGGTCGCAGTTGGTACGAAAAGGGCTTCGAGCGCATGCTTGGCTCAATGGCGTCCTGCTTTCAAAAGCTCACCAGTCGAGGACTGATACAAACCAGTGATCCCCATCTGGCAGCCAGCCATTTTTTTGGAATGCTTCTTTGGATCCCCATGAACGAAGCCATGTTCACGGGAAGCAACCGGCGTTCCAAGGCCGAACTTGAACGACACGCGGATGCCTCGGTGGAGGCGTTTCTTGCCGCCTATGGGGTCCAGCCGAAATAGTCTCGTCCCTGCCGGCTTATGCAGTGACACCGCAAACATATAGGCATCCCTATCGCCCGGGGGTGTCCGTCCCCTCGGCCTTCAGCCGCGCCAGTTGGTCGCGCTGCAGGTCGAGTGCGGCGTGGACGAAGCGCGATATGGTGGCCAGTTCCACGTCGCTGAAGGTAGCGACGACTTTCTCGCCTTCGCGGGCGATGGCGCCGTAGTAGCGGGCCGACAGGTCCCGCGTCGCCTCTGTCGCCTCTATCACCACCTTGCGCCTGTCCTCGAGGCTGCGCGTGCGGGTCAGGTAGCCGCGCGCCTCCAGCCGGTCGATCAGCGCCGTCACCGCAGCCGGTGTCAGGCCGGTCGCTGTCGCGACGGCGCCGGCCGATTGCGGGCCACCGTAGAGCAGCCCGATGCAATGGCGCTCAGCCATGTTCAGCCCAAGCCTTGCCCCCACCGCTTCGTCATAGGCCTGTGTGGCGTCCTGCCATTGCATGATGGCCAGGCCGATGGCCGTCGTCATTTCCTCGCGATTCCGGGTTGACGGATTTATTTCGATCATCTAATTATCAATCTGTCTAACATTTAGATCATTGCATCAATATGCGGCTCTGGTTCCGACATAGCAAGGGCCTGCCGCCGACAAGGAGTGAAAAATGAGCTTGATTCAACAGCGTGCGCCGCTCTCCCACGAGGAAGAGTACAAATACGCCGAGATGGCGATGAAATGGTATGGCTGGGGCTCGCCCATCGGCCTCGGCATCCTGCTGGTGGCGCTGGCCGCAGCGGCTGTGCTGGTGCGCGTCGCCGTCTACGGTCTCTAGAGGCTGTTCCATCCCGATGGGCTCGGGATGGCTTTATCTCCCGCTTGAGCGTGATCCTTCTGAAAACCGGTTTTCAGGGATCACGCTTCCGGCCAGATCAGAATCCACCCAAAGGCGCGCCAGGGCGGCGCCGGCAGCAGTCCTGTCGGCGCCGTCCGCTTTTTGGCGGTCAGACGGTGATGACCCCGTCACACCGTGATGACCCCGTCACACCGTGATGACCCCGTCACACCGTGATGACTTCGTCACACCGTGATGACTTTGCTCAGATGGTCGCCGAGCCGGCAGGCAAGGGCTGTGATCGTCGTCGTCGGGTTGCATTCGCCCGAGGTGCAGAACACCGAGGAGCCGCCGACATAGAGATTGTCCATGCCGTGCACCTTGCAATTGGCGTCGACCACGCTCTTGGTCACATCGGTGCCCATGCGCGTGCCGCCCATATGATGATGGCCGGCCAGTTCCTCATCGGTCGGATAGTCCTGGCCATTGGCAAGCCAGTCCATGATGCGGACGCGGCCGAGGTCCTTCCCGATCAGCGTCGTGCCAAACAGTTTGAGCCCCTCCAGAATGGTGCGGCGCTCCAGCGGCGACTTCTTCCAGTGCAGTTCGATGCGCGGCACGCCGGCATGGTCGACATCGGTCTTCGACAATTCGATCTGATTCGAAGCCAGCGGCGCCTGTTCCCAGGCGACATAGAGCTGGGCCGCACAGCGCAGGTTCTGGCTGAGCTGATAGGCCACCCATTCGGCGGCGTCGGGCGCGGTGCAGGCGAGGTCGGCAATCAGGCTCTTGACGCCGGCGTAGGGCGTCTCGATCAGCCTGATGCCGAAATTCATGATCTGCAGCCGCTCCATGGCGGCGAGTGTCGGCGAGAAGAAGGCCTCGTTGACGGCGTCGACCTCGAACTCGCTGTAGTCGGCCAGGATGGCATTACCGCCCTCGAAGGTCGGGTGCTCCATCCAGTAACGGCCAAGCGCCGTGGCGTTCGGCACCACGCCACCATTCGAGCGCTGGTTCGACCACAGAAGCAGCCGCGAATTCTCCAGCCCGCCGGTGCAGACGATGAAGAAATCGGCGCTGAAGGCGCCGGCATCCTTCCCGTCCGACCACAGCCTGGCGCCGGTAACTCGCTTGCCATCGCCGGCGAGTTCGGTGGCATAGGTGTTGAGCACGACCGCGATGTTTTTGCTCTTGTCGAGCTCATCGGCGAATTTCTCGCCAAAGCGCACGGCCGGGCTCTTGATCAGCTGCACCCAACGGATGTCGTCCGAAATCGGCACATCGGGCCGAAAATCGGGAAGCTCAAGAATGTCGTGCACCTCGGGCAAAAAGGGCTCGATGTCGGCGCGGCTGATCGGCCAGCCGGTGTCCGGAGCCCACGCCTTGGGCTCGAAATCCTGCTTGTCGAGCACCCGACACCAGCCGGCCCAGTGGTTCGACGAACCGCCCATGAAGCGCAGCCGGGTGATATCGAGGTCGAAATAGGGATCACCGACCGTCGTGCCGCGATAGAAATCCTGCGATTCGTCGCTGAATTCGCGCGAGCCGGCTTCAAGCACCACCACCGGAATGCCGGCGGCGCCGAGCTTCCTGGCGATGGTGGTGCCGGCGGGCCCGGAGCCGAGGATGCAGACCTTGGGTTTGAAATCCGAGGCGCGATACGCCTCGTAGCTGTAGAAGATCATGCCAGGTCGCTCCGCTTCAGGACCCAGCCATTGACCACGACGATCTCGTCGGGGTCGGCATCAGGGCGGTCGCTGTCAGGCAGCTTGCGAAAAAGCTGTAACGCCGGCATCGCAATCAGCGCCTGCACGATGGCGCGGCGCGATATTTTCTTGATGAAGAAACTCATGAGACGTCTCTCGATGGGGGCTTCGATCCACGCATGACGTTCCCTGAACGGCACACGTGCCGGCCAGACAGGCCATTTCCGTGCCAGTCCTAGCGGTAAACGGCTTACAACCGGGTAAACGGCGCGGTTGCATGGAAACAATGTTGGCAAATCCTTAGCAAGCATAGGCGGAAGCCTCAGGCGGCTTCGGAAATGTCCCGGTCGAGGATCGACAAATTGCGGCCGCGGTGCTTGGCCTCGTAAAGCCGGAGGTCGGCAGCGCGCATCAGCTCCGAAACATTGGCATCCTCACCGCAAGTGATGCCGCCAATGCTGACGGTGAGCGGCACCGTGCGCTCGTCGACCGGGCGGAAGCGGATCAGCTCGACTTCGCGGCGGATGCGCTCGGCGACGCGCCTCGCCTCCGCGCCAGTGGCGCCGACCAGGAAGGCGCCGAACTCCTCGCCACCGATGCGGCCGAGCACGTCGCCGCTGCGAACGCCGCGCTCGATGGCGCTGGCGATCAGCAGCAGCGCGTCATCGCCGGTCAGATGGCCAAAACTGTCGTTGATCGACTTGAAATGGTCGGCGTCGATGATCAGCAGCGCACCGCGATCGGATTTGCGCCGCGAACCGTCGAGCGCGGCAAAGAAGCTCTCGCGGTTGAGCATGCCGGTCATGTCGTCGCGGCTCGCCTTCTCCGACAAACGCCGGTGCGCGGCGGCGAGCTGGGCATGCGCGCGGGCAAGGTCGCGATGCGCGCCTTTCAGCCTGTCGCTCTGCCAGAAGGTGCTGGCGCAGGCGATCCAGGCGAGCGCCAGCGGGCACACAGTCGATGTCAGCCAGATGGTGCGAGTGACCGGAAAACCCATGGCGGGAAAGATAATCAACGTCAGCAAAAGCGAGACGGCTACCGAGCCGAACGCGACGGCGGCGGACTTCAAAAGTATGCGACTCATCGCTGGCTCCCACTGAACCGTCTCTGTGCCAGCAAGCCCTGAAGGCCACCTTTCGGGGATGGCTAAAATTTGAATGGAGAGGCCATTTTTACAACTCTAGATGCGTATAGGTTGTGGATAAGTCCAGCCGCAGAAAGGGGTTCGAACGGCAGATATTTCGTGCCATAAGGACGCCATGACCACGTCGCCCGATCCCGCCCGCTTTGCCCACATCACCGACTGGGTGTTCGACCTCGACAACACGCTCTATCCGCACCATTCGAATCTGTTTTCGCAGATCGACGTCAAGATGACGGCCTATGTCGGAGAATTGCTGACGCTGCCGCGCGACGAGGCGCGCAAGCTGCAGAAGGAACTCTATCTGGAATATGGCACGACGCTGAACGGGCTGATGACGCGCCACGGCATCGACCCCGACGACTTCCTCGAAAAGGTGCACGACATCGACTATTCGTGGCTGGTGCCGGATCCGGTTCTCGGCACCGCCATCCGCCAGCTTCCCGGCCGCAAGTTCATCTTCACCAATGGCGACCGTAGGCATGCCGAGCGGACCGCGCGCCAGCTCGGCATCCTCGACCATTTCGATGACATTTTCGATATCGTCGCCGCCGGGCTGACGCCGAAGCCGTCGCGCCAGACCTATGAGAAGTTTGCCGAACTGCACGCCGTCACCGGCCACAATGCGGTGATGTTCGAGGATCTCGCCCGCAATCTGGAGGTGCCGAAATCGCTCGGCATGACCACAGTGCTGGTGGTGCCGCGCAATTTCGAGCCGACCTTTGCCGAGATCTGGGAACGCGACCCGGCCAATGAGGACGACGTCGATTTCGTCACCGACGATCTCGCGGGGTTTCTGACGGCGATTGTGGAGGGGGTAGAGGAATTGAAGAACTGAGGAATTGAAGAACTGGGGAACAGAGGAACGATCCGGACCCCTTTTTCCCCAATTCTTCAGTTCTCCAATTCCCCAGTACTCCGATCCCCAGTCCTACTCCCCTAACTTGTAGAAACGGCTGATGATGCCCCAGGCCTCGTCGGCGGTGTCGACGAAGTCGATGATATCCTGGTCGCCGGGCGTGATGGTGCCTTGTTCGGCCAGGAAATCGAGATCGATCGCCCTTTTCCAAAAGGCTTTGCCGAACAGGATGACCGGCACGCGCTCCATGCGCCCTGTCTGGATCAGCGTCAGCGTCTCGAAGAATTCGTCCATCGTGCCAAAGCCACCCGGAAACACCGCGACGGCCTTGGCGCGCATGACGAAATGCATCTTGCGGATGGCGAAATAGTGGAAGTTGAAGCACAGCTCTGGCGTCACATAGGCGTTCGGCGCCTGCTCGTGCGGCAGGACGATGTTGAGGCCGATCGACGGCGCGCCGACATCGTCGGCACCACGATTGCCCGCTTCCATGACGCCTGGCCCGCCACCGGTGACGACGACGAATTCACGGTAATAGGACGTGGCCGACTGCTGCGAGCAGAGGCGGGCGAATTTGCGCGCCTCCTCGTAATATTTGCTGTTGTGCTCGAGGTTCTTCTTCTGCGTCTCGTTCTTGGCCGCCCAGGCCTCACCGCCGGGCTCGGGAATGCGCGCGCCGCCGAACAGGATCACCGTCGAGCGGATGCCGCGTTCGGCCAGGATCATTTCGGGCTTCAACAGTTCCAGCTGCAACCGCACCGCGCGCAATTCGCGGCGTGTCATGAAGTCGGGATCGTTCCAGGCGAGACGATAGGTGTCGGCGCGCGTCTGCGGCGTATCGGGCACGCTTTTCGAGCGCTCCAGATCCTCGTCCGAATGCGGCAGCGGCGTCCACCCCGCCTTTTCCATAGGGTTCATATGCTTCTACCCGTCCCAACAGTTCACTTGCGCCGTCCCATGGCGCACGCGCGATTGACCCCCAATACGCCTTAACATAGGGTCCGCGCGATTTTCAAAACAGGTTAAGGCGATGGCCTTAACAGCGCGGTAACGGAGCGAAATCATGTCGAAGCCTGATCTGGCGAGCCTCGAAAAGACCATCGAGAAGGCCTTCGAGGAGCGCGATACGATTTCGACCACGACCCGCGGCGAAACGCGCGACGCCATTCAGACTTCGCTCGACCTGCTCGACCGCGGCACTGTGCGCGTCGCCGAGCGTCAGGCCGACGGCAAGTGGCATGTCAACCAGTGGCTGAAGAAGGCGGTGCTGCTCTCCTTCCGCCTCTATCCGATGGAGATCATCAAGGGTGGCCCCGGCCAGGCGGTGTGGTGGGACAAGGTGGCCTCGAAGTTCGACGGCTGGAGCGCTGTCGATTTCGAGAAGGCCGGCTTCCGCGCCGTGCCGTCGTCGATCGTGCGCCGTTCGGCCTATGTCGCGCCGGGCGCGGTGCTGATGCCGTCCTTCATCAATGTCGGCGCCTATGTCGATAGCGGCACCATGGTCGACACCTGGGCCTCGGTCGGCTCCTGYGCSCAGATCGGCAAGAACGTGCAYCTGTCGGGCGGCGTCGGCATYGGCGGCGTGCTGGAGCCGMTGCAGGCCRRCCCGACCATCATCGAGGATAATTGCTTCATCGGCGCGCGCTCGGAAGTGGTCGAGGGCTGCATCGTGCGCGAGGGCTCGGTGCTCGGCATGGGCGTCTTCATCGGCCAGTCGACCAAGATCGTCGACCGCGCCACCGGTGAGGTGTTTTATGGCGAAGTGCCGCCGAATTCCGTCGTCGTCGCAGGCTCGATGCCGGGCAAGGCTTTTCCAAACAACGAGCCGGGCCCGGGCCTCTACTGCGCCGTCATCGTCAAGCGTGTCGACGCCAAGACCCGCTCCAAGACCTCGATCAACGAATTGCTGCGCGATTGATCTTTTTTGCAAACGGACGCACCTTCCGCCGGCGCGACATTCCGTCGCGCCGATTCAGCATGGAGGGGTGACATGGACTGGAAATACCTTCTGACCAGCTTTGACGGCCGCATCAATCGCGCCAAGTTCTGGGCGGCGATCGGTGTTTTTTTCGTGATCGGCATCGTCGCCTTGATCCTGGATTCGATCCTGGGCACACGCATGGATCTCGGCGGCGGCGCCCAGATCGGTATCATCGGCATCATCGTTTCGCTGGCGTCGATCTATTTCGCGCTCGCGGTTTATGCCAAGCGTTGGCATGATCGCAACAAGTCGGGGTGGTGGACCCTGATCCTGTTTGTGCCTTTTGTTGGTGCGATCTGGTTCATCGTGGAATGCGGCATTCTCGAAGGCACTCGAGGCGCCAATCAATACGGACCGGATCCGCTTGCCTGAAAAATCAGACCTCTTTTGGCTTTTCTTCAAAACCTCGGGCCGCGTCAGCCGCGCGGCCTATTTTCTTGGCTTCCTGCTTGTCAGCATCATCCCGGCCTTTCCGGTTTATCGCTTCACTCTGGTGCCCGAAGGCTCGACTGCAAGCTACGTCTGGGCGTTTGTCTTCATGATTGCCTTCATTGTCTCACTCTGGTCGCATGTCGCGCTGGCGGCAAAGCGGCTGCATGACCTCGACAAGCCGGGCATTGCCGCTCTGATCGTGTTTGTTCCCGTCGTCTCGATGGTGGCACTCTTTGTCTTCTGCCTGTTCCCAGGCCAGCCCGGGCCCAATCGCTACGGCCGGCACACCAATGCTCCTGCACAACCCTGAGGGCCGACCGGATATCTCGCCATGCGCTACCGCACGCTTGATCCGAAACTGATCATCGACACCGCCGAGCGGCTGGAGGAGCGCGTCGCCGAGCGTTTTCCCGAGGCCGGCCTGCGCGGCGTCGCCGCCGAACTGGTGTCGCTGTCGCGCGACCTGGCCAAGGCGGCGCAAGCGCTCGAGGCGCCGATCTGGTGGCTGCGCGGCGCCATCGTCGCAGCCGTTGCCGCCGGCGCACTGATCTTCCTGTTCGTCGGCACCATCCTGCCGCTCATCCATATCTCGCAGGCCGACGATGCGGTGCAGTCGGTGCAAGGCATCGAAGCCACGATCAACATGATCATCCTTGCCGTGCTCGGCCTGCTGGCGCTGATCCGCACCGAGGAGCGCATCAAACGCAAGCGGGTGTTTCGCCAGCTGCATGGGCTGAGGTCGCTGATCCATGTCATCGACATGCACCAGCTGACCAAGGATCCGGCCGCATTGTCTGCAAACTTCAGGCCGACCGCGCATTCGCCAGCGCGCATCACCAATGCCGCGGACCTGGCGCGCTATCTCGACTATTGCTCGGAAATGCTGTCGATCACCGGCAAGATTGCGGCGCTGTTCGCACAGTCGGTCAATGACGATGTGGTCATCGACGGCGTCAACGACATCGAGAACCTGGCGTCCAACCTGTCGCGCAAGATCTGGCAGAAGATCACACTGATCGAGAACCACCCGGCGGCGCAGCCGCTGTCGGCGCCAGGCCAGGCGAGCAAAGCGCCGGCTCCGAGGCGCGCACCGAAGCTGTGACGCAGCGGTGCCGGCGTGCCTGTTTTTTCGGGCTCATATGCGTGCCAAGGCCCGACGCTCGCGGCGAATAGCCTATCCAGCGACGGCTTCCGGTGTCAGCCCGGGTGACCCGCGCTTTTCCCGCTCGGCCTGCCGCACCAAAGCGGTGACCCGCTTCAGCAAAGGCGCCGGCGTGCCGGCCTTTTCGGCGAGGCTAAGGACCGCTCCCTGCAGGTCGCCGATCTCGGTTGGCCGGCCGCGCTGGAGATCGTCCCACATCGAAGAACGCGCCTGCGGGTCGATGGCGAGCATGCGGCGCGCTACCAGCCGGAACAGCCAGTCCGGCAGCCTGAGCAGGCTCGGCAGCAGGCCGGGACGCAAGCCGCCGATCCGCGCCGGGGCAATGTGTGATGCCTTCATCGCCGCCAGCGCCTCGTCGATCTGACCGGCAAGAACCAGCCGCCAGCGGCGGTCGGCAAGTTCGCTCGCCAGCGGCAGGCCGGACAGCGCGACAAGCGCGTTGTTGAGGTTGATCAGCAGCTTGCCCCACTGCACCGCCTTCATGTCGGCATGGGTTTCGACGGCTAGGCCTTCGACATCGAGGAGGCCGGCAAGGCCGGCCATACCGTCTTCGATCATCACCTTGCCGTCGCTGGCGCGATGCACGTGAAGCGGCAAGTTGCCTTCGGCCGACTGGACGACATTGAACGGCACCATGCCGGCCAGCACCGGTCGAGAGCCCAGCCCGGTGCATAACCGGTCGGCATTGCCGACACCGTTCTGCAGACTGACCACCACGACATCGCCACGAGCGTGTGCGGCAATCAGCGCCGCCATCTCTTCAGTGGCGCCGTTCTTGACCGTCACCAGCACCACGTCAGCATTGGCCAGAGCAGAGGCCGGATCGGCGGTAACGGTGAGTGCGTCCGGCTTGAGTGAGCGGTCACGGCCGTCGAGGTCGGTCACACGCAGCCCACCACCCAGCAAGGCCTCCGCGATGCGCGGCCGCGCCAAAAACACCACCTTGCGTCCGGCCAGCGCCAGGCAGCCGCCGACATAGCAGCCGATGCTGCCGGCGCCGGCAATGACGATGGTCTTTTCTGACATGGCCATGCGATAATCTCGTGTTGGCCTGCACTATACGACATGAAAACCATAATGTCGGCGACACCGCCGGCTATTGGGTCGGTCATCATCTCTGGCCGTGACAGGCCTTTCGCTTTCGATTATCGCTTTGCCCATGAAACTGCCGACCGATCCCGCCGCCAACCTCGCGACCCTCATACGCTGCGCCTCCGTAACACCCGCCGAGGGCGGTGCGCTGGCTGCGCTGGAAGGCATGCTGAAGCCGCTCGGCTTTTCGGTCGAACGCCCGGTGTTTTCCGAAGACGGCACACCCGACATCGAGAACCTCTACGCACGCCGCTCCGGCAATGGGCCACATCTGATGTTTGCTGGCCATACCGACGTGGTTCCGGTGGGCGACGAGGCGTCGTGGACGCATCCGCCCTTTGCCGCCGAAATCGCCAAGGGCGAGATGTTCGGCCGCGGCGCCGTCGACATGAAGGGCGGCATCGCCTGTTTCATCGCGGCGGTGGCGCGCCATGTCGAGAACAAGGGCGGCCCGAAAGGCTCGGTCTCGCTGCTGATCACCGGTGACGAAGAGGGCCCGGCCATCAACGGCACGACAAAACTGCTCGACTGGGCGGCGGCCAAGGGCGAGAAATGGGATGCGTCGATCGTCGGCGAGCCGACCAACCCGGACGCGCTCGGCGACATGATCAAGATCGGCCGGCGCGGCTCTATGTCCGGCAGCGTCACCGTTAACGGCCGCCAGGGCCATGTCGCCTATCCCTTGCTTGCCGACAATCCGGTGCGCGGACTGATGAGCCTGGTCGAGGCCTTGCTCCACCCCGTTTTCGACAAGGGTACGAAGGATTTCCAGCCGACCAATCTGGAAGTGACCTCGATCGATGTCGGCAACCCGGCGACCAATGTCATTCCGGCCAAGGCGACAGCCACCTTCAACATTCGCTTCAACGATACGTGGACGGCCGAGACCGTGCAGGCTGAGATCCACAACCGCCTCGACCAGGCGGCCAAGCGCAAGAAATACCGGACCGGCAAGAAGACGCCGGTCGACTACGAACTGGTCTGGCGCGACCGGCCGAGCCATGTCTTCCTGACGCGCGACGACAAGCTGATCGATACACTGCGCGGCTCGATCAAGGCAGCGGTCGGCAAGGAGCCGGCGCTGTCCACCTCGGGCGGCACCTCGGATGCCCGTTTCATCAAGGATTATTGCCCGGTGGTCGAGTTCGGACTGGTCGGCAAGACCATGCACATGGTCGATGAACGCGTCGCATTGGCCGATCTCGAAACGCTGACCCAGATCTATCAGCGCTTCATCGAAGACTGGTTCGAGCAGGGCTGATCATGCTTTCGGTTGACGAGACCTCTTCATCGCTTACCGGCGCCTGGCGGCTGATGCTCGGCAAGGCCGACGGCTTGCGGTTGCTCGACCTGTCGGCCGATGGCTTCTGGAATTCCTTCTTCGCCATCGTCGTCGCGGCACCGGCGATGATCGTCGGCTGGGTCGGTACGGCCAACGAGATCGGCGACCCCAATGCGTTCGCCGGGCGGCTGGGCATGTTGATCCGCCTGGCAACCGTCGACCTCGGCTCGTGGCTGCTGCCGCTGGTCGCGCTTGCCCTGGTCGCGTCGCGTGCCGGCATCGGCGACCGCTTCGTCCACTACGTCGTCGCCAGCAACTGGGCGTCGGCAATCACCGCCTGGATGCTGCTGCCATCGGCGTTGATCCGGCTTTTCCTGCCGTCCGGCAACCCAGTCGCCGAATTGGTGTGGCTGGTTCTGGTGGTGCTGTCGCTGGTGCTCACCTGGCGGATGACCAACGCAGCGATCGGCAAGGGCGCGGCTGTCGGCAGCGCAGTGTTCGCAGGCATGCTGGTGGTGTCTCTGGCCGTCCTGTTCGGCCTGGTGGCGCTGCTCGGCATCACTGTGCCGACTGCGGCTTAGGACCCATCCGGATAGTCGACGCCGATGAGGAAAAGCCCATCGGGCGGCGCCACCTGGCCGCAGGCGGCACGGTCTTGCGCGTCTAACGCCGCCTTGAGGTCGGCAGCCGTCCAGCCGCCGTCGCCGACGCGTTTCAGCGAGCCGACCATGGAGCGCACCTGGTTGTGCAGGAAGGAACGCGCCGAGGCCCTGATATCGATCAGGTCGCCCTGGCGGCTCACATCGAGCCGCTCCAGCGTCCGCACCGGACTGTTGGCCTGGCACTGCGTCGAGCGGAAGGTGGTAAAGTCATGTCGGCCGAGCAGGACTTTCGCCGCTTCGTGCATGGCGTCCGCATCGAGCCGTTTCGGCACCCACCAGACCCGGCCCTTTTCCATCGCAGCGGGCGCACGCCGGTTGAGGATGCGGTAGAGATAGTGCCGCCCGGTGGCCGAGAAACGGGCGTCGAACTCGTCGGGGACAACCGTCGCCTGCAAGATGGCGACATGCGCGCCCGCCGCCTGCAGATGCGCGTTGATGGCGTCGCGCACCTTGTCGTTTGGCCACGCCTTGGCGAGGTCGACATGCGCCACCTGGGCGGTCGCATGCACACCGGCGTCGGTGCGGCCGGCGGCGCGCAACCGCACCGCTTCGCCGCTGAATTTCTCGATCGCCTGCTCTATCGCCTGCTGCACCGAAGGCTGATCCGCCTGGTGTTGCCAGCCGGCGAAGAGGCTGCCGTCATATTCGATATCGAGACGAAAACGCGGCATGGGCGATCTGCACTCGCCTAGAGCCGGAAGATTTCAGGTCGATTCGACCCGAAATCTGAACCCGGCTCTAGGTCAAAGAGATAGAGCATGATGTCGTCCGAAAACCGCTTCACACTTTTCGGCATCATGCTCAGGCGGCGAGTGCGGTAAAGGCCTGGGCGTAGACCAGTTTGCCTTTTTCGGGTGCGTCACCCCAGGCCAGCGCCTGCAGCGCTTCGCCCTGGTACTCGCTCTCGAAGTTTTCGGCGCGCGCATGGTTGTAGCCGAAGCGGCCGTAATAGGCCGGATCGCCCAGCACAACCGCCAGCGTCTCGCCGGAATCCCTGAGGCGGATATGCGCCTCGCGGATCAGCGCACCGCCAATGCCGGAGCCATGGAACGAAGGTTCCACCGCCAACGGCGCCAGCGCCACGGCTGCAAACTGCTTGCCGCCGTTCTGGACGAACAGCCGGGAAAACAGGATATGGCCGACCACCTGGCCGTCTTCTTCCGCCACCAGCTCGACAACGGCGTCGCCGCCGGTGACCAGCGCGTCGACCAGCCCGGCCTCCGCCTGCTGGCCGAATGCGTGTTCCTCGACGAGGCGTATAGCCTCGCGGTCCCGCGGCGTCGCGCCGCGTATCGACATCATGCTCATGAGAATTTCATTCCTTTTTCGATTTTGGCCCCGCGCAGAAACTCCTGCGCGGCAGCGGGCCTTCCGCCCGCCCGTTGAACTTCGACCAGCCTGACCGCGCCTGCCCCGCAGGCGACCGTCAGTCGGTCATCGAGAATTCCTCCCGACTCGCCCATACCTTCAGAAAGCGTGCCTTCAGAAAGCGTCGAGCGAAGCAGTTTCAGCCGTTCTGTGCGGCCGCCAATGTCGGCCTCGCACCAGGCCCCAGGGAAAGGCGACAGGCCGCGAATGTGATTGTGGACCTCGCCAGCCGGCCGCGTCCAGTCAATACGCGTCTCCGATTTATCGATTTTTCTGGCGTAGGTCACCCCGTCAGTCGCCTGCAAGGCTGATGCCAGCGTATTTGTCTCCAATCGGGACAGCGCTTCCACCATCAGGGCAGCGCCAATGTTCATCAAGCGGTCGTGCAGATCGCCGGCCGTCATATCGGGTCCGATGGCGCACTTTTCAACCAGTGCCACCGGGCCGGTGTCGAGACCCTCTTCCATGCGCATCACCATCATGCCGGTCTCGGTGTCGCCGGCCATGATGGCGCGCTGGATGGGAGCTGCACCACGCCAGCGTGGCAAAAGCGAGGCGTGGCCGTTGATACAACCGAGCCGCGGAGCCTGCAGAATAGGCTTAGGCAGCAGCAGACCATAGGCGACAACGACGGCGATATCGGCCTGCAACGCCCGGAAAGCGGCCTGCTCCGTCTCGCCTTTCAGCGAAGTCGGCGTGCGCACTTCGATGCCCAGCCGCTCGGCCTCGCGCTGCACCGGCGACGGTGTCAGCTCCAGCCCGCGGCGGCCCGCGGCGCGTGGCGGTTGGGTGTAAACGGCTGGTATCTCGTGCCCGGCTTCAGCAATCGCGCGCAGCACCGGCACCGAAAACTCCGGCGTGCCCATGAAGATGACGCGAAGCGGCATCTTCCTATCCCACCAGCTTGCCCGGCGCCTTGTCCTTGGCGAGCTTCTTGAACTTCTTGACCACCATATCGCGCTTCAGCTTCGAGATGTGGTCGATGAACAGAACGCCGTTGAGGTGGTCAATCTCGTGCTGCAGGCAGGTCGACATCAGGCCCTCGGCCTCGATCTCCTGCAGCTTGCCGTCGCGATCGAGATATTTCACCCGCACCGAAGCCGGCCGTTCGACCTCGGCGTAATAGTCCGGGATCGACAGGCAGCCTTCCTCGTAGACCGAGCGCGTGTCGGCGCTTTCGAGGACTTCGGGATTGATGAAGACATGCGGCGCCGGCGCCTCGTCTTCCTTGGCGAGATCGATGACCAGCATGCGCAGCGGCTCGCCGATCTGGATTGCGGCGAGCCCGATGCCCGGCGCGTCATACATGGTCGCCAGCATGTCGTCAGCCAGTTTGCGCACGGACGCGTCGACGCGTTCGACCGGTTTGGAAACCTGGCGCAGGATCGGATCGGGAAGGATGATGAGCGGCTTGATCGACATGGCGTCTCACCTAAAACGTCGCAGGAAAAGCGTCAACCGGTGCGGTTGGCGCCCGTTCACGTTTTGATCTGTGCCAGGGCGGCGAATCGGCTATGCTTGGGGGATGAACGATCTGAGCACCATCCTTTCCGAACCCGTCGCCCGGCTCGGGGCCACGACCATCACGCTCGGCCATGCGCTGGCGTTCGGCGCGATCGTGTTTCTCGGCCTGTTCCTGGCGCTTGTCGTTGCGCTGTGGCGGTCGGCCAAGGCGCGCACCATCGCCGCCGCGGAAGCTGCAGACCACGCCCGCGACGCCGAGGCGCGGATGGCCGGCATTTTGCAGAGCCAGGCCGAGATGCAGGGCCGCATGGGCGCCATCGCCGACGTGTTCGGCGCAAGGCAGGCCGAACTCAACCAGTCGATCGGCCAGCGGCTCGACGCCATGACCGGCCGCCTCGGCCAGACCATGACCGAACAGACTAAATCGACACATGAGAGCCTGGCGAAATTGCAGGAACGGCTGGCGGTCATCGACACCGCGCAAGGCAACATCCAGTCGCTGGCCGGCCAGGTCGTGCAGCTTCAGGCGATCCTGTCCAACAAGCAGACGCGCGGCGCTTTCGGCCAGTCGCGCATGGAGGCGATTGTCGCCGACGGCCTGCCGATGGGCGCCTACGAATTCCAGGCGACGCTGTCGAACGGCAGCAGGCCCGACTGCCTGGTGCGGATGCCGAACGGCGCGCCGCAGCTTGCCATCGACGCCAAATTTCCGCTGGAAGCCTGGAATGCCATCCGCGCCGCCGACGGTGCGGAACTGCAGAAGGTGGCGGCCCAGGCTTTCCGCCGCGACATCGAAATCCATGTCCGCGATATCTCGGAAAAATATTTGATCCAGGGCGAGACGCAGGACACCGCCTTCATGTTCGTGCCGTCGGAATCGGTGTTTGCCGAAATCCACGAGAATTTCGACGCTCTCATCCAGAAGGCGCACCGCGCCCGTGTCATCATCGTCTCGCCGTCGCTGTTGATGCTGTCGATCCAGGTCATCCAGGCGATCCTCAAGGACGCCCGCATGCGCGAACAGGCGCATCTGATCCAGGGCGAGGTGATCCGGCTGATGGAGGATGTCGCGCGCGTCGACGAGCGGGTGCGCCGGCTGCAGACGCATTTTGGCCAGTCGGCCAAGGACATCGACGAGATACTGGTGTCGACGTCGAAAGTGACCCGGCGCGGCCAGAAGATCGAGGCGCTGGAGTTTGGCGAAAGCGAAGCCGAAATGCGCGGCGGACCCGCCAAGGCCGAAGCCGGGGTGCGGGTGGCGGATTCCAAGACGGGCCAGCTCAGGCTCCGTGTCGTAGAAGGCGACGATTAGAGCTTAGACCGCTGCAACGATTACGTGTGCCTGGATTTTTGCCGCAACCTCGCCGCTGCCATGTTTGACTGCAATCACGGACGCGGCATGATTGGTTGCAGCTTCCAGTTTTCCCGGATCCCTGGCCTCGATCTCGGTGCGAAGAAGCGTTCCCTGGCAATAGGCAACCGCCGGAAGCCGCGGCGAGGATGCCCGGCTTTGCTCGGCTCTCGTCTCGATCATCACACGGGAGAAACCTGCGCCTTCCAGCTCGCTGCGGATCAGGGCCGTGTCATGGTAGCCGTGCGGCGTGCGGGCGAGAAATCGTGGCGGATCGACCGGAAAGATCTCCGCAAGAGCGTTCGTCACGTCATTGGCAAATACATTCTCTTCGATGCGATCCCAAACGTTGAACAGGAAATGGCCGCCGGGCTTCAGGACCCGCTTTGCTTCGCGATAGCCGGCGGTGCGGTCGGGAAAGAACATCGCGCCGAACTGGCAACAAACGAGATCGAAGGTCGCATCTTCAAACGGCAGCGCCAGAGCATCCGCCTGACGCCATTGGATGCGACTGTCGGGAGCTTGCCGCGAGGCCGCGTAGTCGAGCATCGGCTGGTTGAGATCGGTCACGACATAGCTTGCGCCAGGAGACAGTTTGGGCGCCAATGCGCGGGTGACAACCCCGGTGCCGGCGGCGACTTCCAGGACGGCGCCGGGTGACAGGGACGCTGCCCGTCGTGCGATATCCGCGGCGAACGGCTCGAAAATCAACGGCACCATGTAGCGGTCGTAGTTTTCCGGAATAGAGCCGGCAAAGATCTTGTCTGTTTCCAACATCGCTACCACCCGCCATCCGTTTGATGGCGAGCCTAGCACATCATCGTCTGGTTTGGGCTGCGTTTAACCGGAACGCAGGTGCTACTGCGCCTCTACGATGCTTATGCCCTCGAATTCCGGAAGCCAGCGCAGGGCCGAGCGGTGCCATTTCTGTTGGGTTGGAACCAGATCCTCGCGTTGCCGCGCGGTCCCCGCCCTGATCCCATAGACCTTCGGGCCGTCGCCAACCGACGTCGCATAAAGGTGCGAACCACAGTCGCCGCAAAAGGCCTGGGCGCGCTTGGAGCCGCTCGATCCGGTCTTGATATAGACCTTCGGCGTGCCCTTGGTGATCCGGTAGTGATCCTCAGGCGCGGGAACGGTGACACGAAAGGCGGTGCCGGTCAGTTGCTGGCAATCCGTGCAATGACAGATAGAGGTCTTTTCCGGGTCGACCTCTGCTTCATAAGTGATGGCGCCGCAATGGCACCCACCGTCGATTTTCATGGTTGCTCCTCCGAATTCGTCGACTGATCTTAGCGGGACCAAGCGATGGGGCCAACGGTGGACTTCTGGTCCAGGACTAGAGCTCTTTGTTTTGACGCAATTCCCAAGGGAAAGCGCTGCGCGCTTTTCCCGGGAAAACCGCTCATACTTTTCCTGGAATTGCTCTAGTCCGATGCCGCCTCGACCTGTTTGCGCCGGTGTTCCCAGGTCCCCGTCGTCTGCGGCTTGACGAACAGCTTGGTGATCTCCGGCACCTCCTTCTTCAGCAGCGCCTCAAGGCGCTCGACGCAGGCCTCGATCTCGGGCGCCGTCAGATGGTCCTCGAATTCGATGCTGAGGCCGGCGACGATCTGTTGCGGCCCGAGATGGACGGTGAGAACGCCGTTGGCGCGCTGCACCGCCGGATCCTGTTGGGCGATGACCAGCACCCTGGCCTGCACTTCCGGCGAGGCCGGCTCGCCGATAAGCAAGCCTTTGCTTTCCCGCGCCAGGAAGATGGCAGTGGCGCCAAGGATCACCGCAATGCCGATCGAGGCGGCACCGTCGAGTTCGGGCATGTCGAGGAGGTCGGCCGCCAGGATGCCGGCAAAGGCGACGACGAGGCCAAGCAGCGCGGCGCTGTCTTCGAACAGCACGGTGTAGACGCTCGGATCCTTGCTCGACTGCACCGCTTGCAGCCAGCCTTGCTTGCCCTTCTCAAGGCGGAATTCCTTCAGCGCCACATACCAGGAGCTGCCCTCGAACAGCACGGAGAGGCCGAGCACGATGTAGTTGATCTTGGGATTGGCGACCGGCTCGGGCGCCATGATGTGGACCACGCCTTCGTAGAACGACACCCCGGCGCCGAGCGCAAAGACCAGCAGGGCGACAATGAAACTCCAGAAATACAGCTCGCGACCATGACCGAGCGGATGCGTTCGGTCCGGCGGGCGGGCGGCGCGGTGTATGCCGTAGAGCAGCAGGCCGCCATTGCCGGTGTCGACCAGCGAGTGCACGCCTTCCGACAGCATCGCCGAACTGCCGGTGAAGAAGGCAGCGGCGAATTTGGTCAGTGCAATGGCGAGATTGCCGGCGAGCGCCGCGTAGATGACCGTCTTCGACCCGCCATGCGCTGCCATGCCGTCTTGTCCCTCCAAGCCACCCAATGTAACGGCCCTGCCGCCGAAGCTCCACAGGCATCACAACGCACCAATCGCCCGGTCGTTCAGGTCCTTGAAGGCTTGCTAGAGGAAAAGGCGCCCTATTCGATGATCTCGTCCGTCCACACCTTGAAGCCGGCCAGCGTGCCCGGCCCAAAGATATGGGTCAGCGGCACGTCGGCGGCGTCGCGACCAGAGGCGATCAGGATGCGGCCGATGCGCGGGGAATTGTTACGCGGATCGAAGACATGCCAGCGACCGCCGAGATAGACCTCCATCCATGCGGCGAAATCCATGCTCGCCCAGGGTTTCGGCAGGCCGATGTCGCTGATGTAGCCGGTGCAGTAGCGCGTCGGGATGTTGAGCGCACGGCAGAAGGTGACGGCGAGGTGGGCAAAGTCGCGGCAGACGCCGCTTTGCTCGCGATAGGCTTCGGCCGCGGTCCGCGTCGGCCGCGCATTGCCATAGCTGAAGACGATGTGGTTGTGGACGAAGTCGCAGACCGCCTGGACGCGGGCAATGCCGAGCGGGGTGTTGCCGAACAGCCGCCAGGCTTCGCTGGCCAGCAGGTCGCTCTCGCAAAAGCGGCTCGGCAATAGGAACAGCAGTGTGTCCGACGGCAGGTCGCGGACCTCGTGCTGCCAGGCCATCAGGTCCCCCATCTCGAAGGTGCCGGGGTCGCGGATCACGGAATCGGTGCCGAAGGTAAAGCGGCCGGGCGGGGCGACGAAGCGGTTGCACCAGTTGCCGAAACTGTCGCGGTAGCTCTGGATCGGCACCGGCGGGTTGGAAGTGAGGAAGTCTGGGCGCTCGAGATCGGAGGCTCTGGAATAGTGGACGTTGAGCATCGCGATCAGCGGCGTTTCCTGCGGAAAATCGAAACTCATCTCGCTGCCGATGCGGATTCGCATTGTCGTCCTGACCGGACTGCCTGATCATCGCCGGGCGAAGGCATGGCCGATGCTGCAGTGCGAAGACAACCATGGCACGGACCGGCATGGTTTACGAGCAAATTAGAAACCGGTTGAAAGCAGGCCGCTGGCGCCGGCGACAGGCACTCGCCCTCTTGCAGTCGGGCGTTTCTCTTGTTTCACTCGGCGTCCCACCAATTGGAGGACCGAATCATGGCTAAAGGTGCGATGAAGGCGGGCAAGGAAGCCCGCAAGCCGAAGAAGGACGCCAAGAAGCCCGCCGCGGTTCCGGCGCTCAAGGCGCCGCCCGTCAAGGCGATGAGGCTCAAGGAAAAGTAAGCCCGGGGACCTTTGAAGTCCGGGTAAACCGTTTCGGCGCAGATTTTGACACCGGCGGCATGGACAATGCTGCCGGTGTTTTGTTGATCGGGCAGGCGAAGCCCCCATATCGAGGCGGCGAGGACGACCTCGCGCCTTCCCCGAAAAACCGGCCGGGACGACCCGCCATCCTCATGGAATGGAGCGCATCCCGATGTCGTGGATTTTTCTGTTTTTCGCCGGCCTGTTCGAGATCGGCTGGGCGATCGGCCTCAAATATACCGACGGCTTCTCGAAGCCGCTGCCGACGGTGCTCACCGTCGCCTCGATGATCGTCAGCCTGGGCCTGCTCGGCCTGGCGCTGAAGACGCTGCCCGTCGGCACCGCCTATGCGGTGTGGACCGGCATTGGCACGGTCGGTACGGCGCTGCTCGGCATCTGGCTGCTGGGCGAGCCGGCAACCGCGATCCGGCTGGGCTGCATCGCGCTCATCGTCTGCGGCATTATGGGGCTGAAGCTCGCCGCTTGAGAGGCAGAAGTTCCAAGGCAAATGCGTTCAGGGCCGCTTGAGGGCGACCCTGATGTCCGATCGTTTCGATCGAAGCGGTTAGCGGGCGGAGAAGCCCGGAGGCGTCCTGCCGGTGCGCTGCTTGCGCGCCGCATAGCGTGCGTCGCGCTTGGCCTTGCGTTCGGCTTCGTCGGCCAGCAAACGGGCGATGCGCTCGTTCTCTTCGGCTTCCTTGATCTTCGCTTCAGCCTGCGCCGCCTCTTCGGCCGCAATACGCGCCGCTTCGGCTGCTGCCTCGCGCTCGGCCTTCTCGACCGCCTCGCGTGCCAGCTTTTCCTGCTTCAGCCTGGCCTTTTCGGCCTCGCGTATTTCGCGAGCCGCCAGAATCGCCTTGCGTTCGGCCTGTTTGGCCAGAACCGCAGGATCATCAGCCGCCGGCTTTGACTTGAAGCGCTCCAGAAGCGCCTTCTTTGCCTCGTTCGCGGCATTGCGCCGCTCGAAAATGTCTTTTTCCCTGTAGATAGCCAAGTCCACTTCCCTGAAGTCAATTCGCGACGCTTACATACGCGTGAAAACCGAGAGTTCAAGCGCCAAAACGGAATGCCAGCCATGAAATTCTATGCTGTTGCAGCCAAGAGACGCGCTTTCCCGGAACTGACGCCGACAGAAGCTGGCTGAAACCGACATGCACTGTTCACCATCCGCCCCTCTGGCGGCGGAGCGGCTCGGTCGCTACCTCTAAAGCGCGTTCGCGCTTTAGGTCCTTTGTTCTGTGCATGTCGTTCTCTCAAAACCGTGACCACTTTTGAGCGACATGCATAGCCGCGAAACCCAACCATTGGATGACAGATCATGGAACTCGGTCTCTACACTTTTGCCGACGTCAGCCCGGAGCCCGGACCCGGCGCGATCGGCCCGCATGAGCGGCTGCGCAACCTGATCGAAGAGGTCGAGCTGGCCGACCAGGTCGGCCTCGATGTCTTTGGTCTGGGCGAACATCACCGCCCCGACTATGCCGCTTCGGCGCCGGTGGTGGCGCTTGCAGCCGCCGCCGAACGCACCAAACGCATCAAGCTGACCAGCGCGGTCACTGTTTTGTCCTCCGACGATCCGGTGCGCGTCTTCCAGCAGTTCGCGACGCTCGACCTCCTGTCGGGCGGCCGGGCCGAGATCATGGCCGGGCGAGGCTCGTTCATCGAATCCTTCCCGCTGTTCGGCTACAATCTCGAAGACTATGACGAGCTGTTCGCCGAAAAGCTCGACCTGCTGCTGGCGATCCGCGACAATGTGAAGGTCAGCTGGTCCGGCAATCTGCGGCCGCCGATCAATGACCGCGGCGTTTACCCGCGCCCGTTGCAGGACAAACTGCCGATCTGGATCGCAATAGGTGGGACGCCGCAATCGGCCGCCCGCGCGGGCGTGCTCGGCCTGCCGCTGGCGCTGGCCATCATCGGCGGCGAGCCGGCGCGGTTCGCGCCGCTGTTCGACATTTATCGCGAGGCCGCCAAGCGGGCCGGTACAGACCCAAAGGCGCTCGCCGCCAGCATCAATGTGCACGGTTTCATCGCCGAAACGACGGAGCAGGCGGCCGACGATTTCTACGGCCCGCAGGCCGAAGTGATGAACCGCATCGGCCGCGAGCGCGGCTGGGGGCCGACATCGCGGGCGCATTTCGACCAGTCGCGTGGCCCAAACGGCGCATTGTTCGTCGGCAATCCCGAGCAGGTGGCGGAAAAGATCGTCGCCCAGCACAAGATCTTCAACAACGACCGCTTCCTGCTGCAGATGGCGATCGGCACCATGGCGCACGCCAAGATCATGAAGGCGATCGAGCTCTACGGCACCAAGGTGGCGCCGATCGTGCGCAAGGAAACGGCGAAGGCCGTACCGGCGGTGACGGCCCCAGCCGCCTGATCCCCGGCAGGCACGCATCTGGCGGCCTGCCGGCTAACGGAACCTTGAAGCCGACTGGACGTTTCCGTCGACGGGCAGCGCCAATTGCGGTGCTGCCCGTGAGGGGAGCATGATGAAAGCCGACCACACAGCTTCGGGCGCAGGCGCCGCCGAAAGCCCCGACCCGCGCGTTGCTGCCCGCGCGGATACGCATCTGATGCGGTCGCTGCTTGTCGGCATCTTCCTGTTCATGGCAATCTACGCGCTGTATTTCGCCCGCGCTTTCTTCATGCCGGTCATCCTCGCCTTCCTGTTGACGCTCACGCTGACGCCGATCGTGCGCTTCCTGCGCAAGCATGGCGTGCCCGAAGTGGTGTCGGCGACATTGCTGGTGGTGCTGTCGGTCTGCATCTTTGCCACCGCCGGCTATCTGCTCAGCGGCCCGGTCATCGACCTCATCAACAACACTTCGGCGATCGGCCAACAGCTGAGCGAGCGGATGGCGCAGTTCCGCCGCCCGTTCGAGAGGATCATGCAGATCGCGCATGAGCTGGAAGGGCTGGCCGAGACCTCGCAGGAACCTGACGTTCAGAAGGTTGCGGTGGCGCAGTCCGGCATGCTGTCGTCGGCTGCCGGCAACATCCTGTCGGCCGGCACCTCGATCACCATCATCTTCGTTTTGTCGCTGTTTCTGCTGGCGTCCGGCACGATGTTTTACGAAAAGATCATCCAGTCCTTCGCCAGGCTCAGCGAAAAGAAGCGGGCGCTGCGCGTCGTCTACGACGTCGAGCGCGAAATCTCGAACTATCTGCTCACCGTCGCCGTCATCAATGTCGGCCTCGGCACGGTGATCGGCCTCGGCCTGTGGGGGCTCGGTATGCCCAACCCGCTGGTCTGGGGAACGATGGCGGCGCTGCTCAATTTCCTGCCCTATGTCGGCGCGCTGATCACCATCGTGCTGGTCAGCGTCATTGCGCTGATCAGTTTCGATTCGATCTCCTACGCGCTGCTGGCGCCCGCCTTCGTTTTGTTGTGCGACATCGTCGAAGGCCAGTTCGTGACGCCGATGGTGGTCGGCCGGCGGCTGGAGATCAACGCGGTGGCGATCTTCATCGCCATCGCCTTCTGGTCCTGGCTGTGGGGCTTTGTCGGCGCGCTGATGGCGGTGCCGCTGCTGGTCGTCATCAAGGTGTTCTGCGACCATTTCGACGGCCTCAGCCATGTCGGCAACTTCCTCGCCGCCCAGCAGACGGTGGTGGTGGAAGAGGACGCTGTCGAGGAGACCGGCAAGGCCAAGGCGTAGAGGCCGGTATTTGCTTGTCGTCTCTTGTTTGTCGTCTTCCGATGGAGTGCCTATATCGAGCCGGTCAAGCCGGACCCTGCCATGAACGACGCTTCCTTCAACCTCGACGCCTATTTCGCCCGCATTGGTTATCGCGGTCCGATCGATGCGTCGCTGGCCACGCTGACGTCCCTGCACCGGCAGCACCCGCAAGCGATCCCGTTCGAGAATATGGATCCGTTGCTGGGCATCGCGGTGAAGCTCGATCTCGCTTCGCTGCAGGACAAGATTTTCGCGCGCCGCCGTGGCGGCTACTGCTTCGAACACAATCTGATTTTCATGCATGCGCTGAAGGCGCTGGGATTTGAGGTCAGCGGCCTCGCCGCGCGGGTTCTGAGGGGTCAGCCGGAGGACGCCATTACCGCGCGCAGCCACATGCTGTTGCGGATCGAGCTCGACGGCGGGACCTACATTGCCGATGTCGGCTTTGGCGGCCTGACGATGACCGCGCCGCTATTGCTCGAGCCGGGCCTCGAACAACAGACCCCGCACGAAACGTTCCGCATCATCGAGACATCAGGTAATTTCCGGGTGCAGGCTAATGTCGGCGGCGACTGGCAGACACTCCACCGCTTCGACATGCAGCCGGCCTATGAGGTCGACTATGCGGTTGCCAATCATTTCCTGTTGACCCATCCGAGCTCGCACTTCCTGTCCTCCGTCGTCGCGGCGCGCGCCTTGCCCGACCGGCGCTATGCGCTGCGCAACAACCGGCTGTCGACGCATCATGTCGGCGGCCGCAGCGAGCAGCACGAGATCGCAACGGCCACCGAATTCGCCGACATCCTGGAAAGCCAGCTCGACATCATCATCCCCGACCGCGCCGCCTTCGAAACCAAGGTCAGGCAGCTGAACATCGTAAAGGCTTGAAGCCCATGACCGCTCTTTCCGTACTCGACCTGTCGCCGATCGTCGAAGGCAGCAACGCCTCGCAATCGCTGGCCAATTCGCTCGACCTTGCCCGCCATGCCGAGCGTCTCGGCTACAAACGCTACTGGCTGGCCGAGCACCACAACATGCCGGGCATCGCCAGTGCGGCGACCGCTGTCGTCATCGCCCATGTCGCCGGCGGCACCAAAACCATCCGCGTCGGCGCCGGCGGCATCATGCTGCCCAACCATGCGCCGCTGGTGATCGCCGAGCAGTTCGGCACGCTGGCCGCACTGCACCCCGGCCGCATCGATCTCGGCCTCGGCCGTGCGCCCGGTACCGACATGGGCACGGCGCGCGCGCTGCGCCGCAACCTCGAGGCGTCAGACAATTTCCCCCAGGATGTCGTCGAGCTGATGGGCTATTTCCAGCCGGCCGAAGAGGGCCAGCGCATCCGCGCCGTGCCCGGCGAAGGCCAGAAAGTGCCGGTCTGGATCCTCGGCTCCAGCCTTTACGGTGCGCAGCTCGCCGCCATGCTTGGCCTGCCCTATGCGTTCGCTTCGCATTTCGCGCCGGCCGAGCTCGACCATGCGCTGGAGATCTACCGCTCACGCTTCCAGCCGTCGGAACAGCTGGACAAGCCCTATGTCATGCTCGGGCTCAACGTCTTTGCCGCACCCTCCGATGCCGAGGCAAAACTGCTGTTCACCTCGCTGCAACAGGCTTTCGTCAACCTGCGCACCGGGCGGCCGGGCCGCTTGCCGCCGCCGGTCGAAGGCTATGACCAGACCTTGGAGCCGATGGCCAAAACCATGCTTTCGCAGGCGCTGTCCTGCGCCGTCGTCGGTTCGCCCGAAACCGTTCGGCAAGGCATCGACGCCTTCGTGCGCCGTACCGGCGCCGACGAGCTGATGGTGACGGCGCAGATTTTCGACCACGCGGCACGGGTGCGCTCGTTCGAGATCCTGGCCGAGGCGCATAAATCGCTGTCGCAGGCCGCGTGACGCTTTTGGCTGACATGTGCGTCTGCTAAGGGCAGGCGCCTTCCTCAGCCAAGAGTCGCCTTTCTCAGCCAAGAGCCTTCCCGTGACCCATGATCTCGACCAGCGCATGCATTTTGCCATCGATCTGGCGCGCCGCGCCGGCGAACTCGGCCTGAAATACTTCCGCGACCTCGAAAACCTGACCATCGAGAGCAAAGGCCATCAGGACCTGGTTTCGGATGGCGACCGCGAGGTGGAACTGTTCATTCGCGCGGCGATCGCCGCCGCCTATCCGCAGGATGGCATCGTTGGCGAGGAGCATGACGCGGTTGCGGGATCGACGGGCCATGTCTGGGTCATCGATCCGATCGACGGCACGGCGAATTTCGTGCGCGGCATTCCGGCCTGGTGCGTGGTGATCGCCTGCGCCAAAGACGGCGAGGCCGTGGTCGGCGTCATCCACGAGCCGTCGACCGGCGAGACCTTCCACGGCCGTCGCGGCGGCGGCGCCTTCGTCAACGGCCGGCCGATCAAGGCCAGCACCGCCGGGCTCGGGGAAGGCTCGGTCGGGACAGGGCTGTCGAACCGTGCGGAGACCAGCCATGTCGCCGTGCTCGTCGGCCTGATCATGGCGGAAGGCGGTGTCTTCTTTCGCAACGCATCGGGCGCACTGATGCTGGCCTATGCGGCGTCCGGGCGGCTGCTCGGCTATGTCGAGGAACACATGAATGCGTGGGACTGCCTGGCCGGCATGCTTTTGGTGGAAGAGGCCGGCGGCACCGTCTTGAAGCCGGACCCCAAGACCGTGCTTGCCGAGGGAACACAGGTGATTGCCGGCGGTAGCCATGTCTTTCCAAAACTGCAGGCGCTGTGCGCGCAGGCCTTCGGACCCGCGCCTGCCGGTACTACTGCGCAGGGATAGGCCACTGTTCAACGCATAGGCTGTGGGTTAAAAGCGGACAGGCATTCAGGGGGATGCCCTGTTGCCGCCAGCGGCAATTCCATCGGTTCAAGGGCTTGCCGATGAACATGCATAACACCCTCCGGCCTGACCGGATCGCGTCGGGCAGCGGGCCTGCACAGGCGATTGCCGGCATCTTTGCACAAGAGCTGCAGCTGACCTCGGTCGGCCTCGACGACAATTTCTTCGATCTCGGCGGCGATTCGCTGGCCGCTGAAACGGTTGTTCTTGGCGTGCAGAACCGCTTCGGCGTGAAGCTGCAGACCTCGGTGCTGCTGGAAGCGCCGACGCCGCGCGAATTCGGCAGGCTGATCGCTTTGCAATTGCCCGAGCACCCGGCGCGGCGGCTGGCGGTGCAGGTTTCCGGCAGCCGCGGCCAGGAGCCGATCGCCATGATTCATGGCATTTCCGGTTCGGCGCTGTTCGCCAACCGTTTCGGCAAGGCGCTGAAGCAGCGCTATTCCATCATCGCCGTGCGCGGCATGGGGCTTGAGCCCGGCGAGACGCCCTATGACAGCGTCGAGGAGATCAGCGCCAATTATTTCGACGGCTTAAGCTCAGCCACCGGCCAGCATCCGCGCGTCATCGGCGGCATCTGCCTCGGCGGGCTGCTGGCGATTGAGGTCGGGCGATTGACGCATGAGGCGACCGGCGAGCGACCGGCCCTGCTGCTGATCGATCCGCCGCCGCTGGGTTCGGCCTGGCTGAAACCGATGGCGGACAACCGCATGACCGCGCAAAGGCGGCGCCAGATCACCCGCAAGGTCATCTACTGGCGGCTGTTGCGCGACAGCCTCGCGGCGGTCGGACTTGGGCAGTCCAGGCTCGGGCGCCACACCAGGCAGAAGGCCTTCAAGAGCATGCTGGTGCGCGCGGCCGCGGGTTTTTCACCGTCGTCCTACCCGTGCGACATGCTGGTCATCGCCAGCTCGGAATGGAGCGCCACCACGGTCGAGCAATACAAGGACTGGGCGAGCGAGAAAACGCGGGTGGAAACGGTTGTCATGCCGGGCACGCATGACAAGTTCCGCGCCGCCAACATGGACGCGATCGACGCCGCCATCATTGCCTTCCTCGATGCCAGGCGCGCCGCTGCGCCGGCTGGAATGCCGGTCCGCTAGATGGGTTTTGGCCGCGACGTGCTGGCTGCCTTCGCCGGCCATGGCGACCGCGTGGCGATGGTCAGCGGCCGCGACCAGATCACCTACGCGCAGGCCTTGGCGCAGACAAACCATCTTGCCGCCAATTTCGCAGAATTGGGCATTCGCTCCGGCGATCGCGTCGGCCTGGCCATGGTCGGCAATATCGACGTCGTGCTGTCGATCCTGGCCTGCTGGAAGCTCGGCGCCACACCTTCGATCCTCGACTTTCGCGCGCCGCGCAGCCAGCGGGCGCAGCTTGCGCGCGACTTCGTCCTGAGGCTGATCCTCGAAAGCCGCAGCCCGCCGGGTGACGATGTCTATCCGGGCGTCGCCTTCCAGCAGGATTGGAAGCACATCTCGCCCACGCCCTATTCCGGCCTGGTTGGCGACGACAGCAATCCGGCCTTCCTGATGTTCTCGTCCGGCACGACCGGCGACCCAAAAGGCTATCTGCAATCGCATGAGGCGCTTGCCGGGCGCGTGACGGGGCACCGGCGCGGGCTGACCGGCACGGTCATGCGCCTGCTGACCCCGATGGTGATGTCCTATTCGGCAACGCGCCATCAGGTGTTCAGCTATCTGCGTTATGGCGGGACGATCAACTTCTTTCCGCCGCTGTTCACGCCGTCGGAGCTGATCGAGGGTTTGCTGTCGTTCCAGGCCAGCGGATCGGCATTGCCGCCGCCGGTGATCACGCGGCTGGTGCGCGAAGTGGGCGAACGCTCGACCCGGCTGCTGCCGGACCTTGCGGTGCTTTTCAGCATCGGCGGACCGGCAACCGTCGAAGATAAGCTGGCCGCCTACCGCAATCTTTCGCCGGGATATCGCATAAATTATGCGTCGAGCCTGACCGGCGGCATCACGACGCTGTCAGGTGCCGATGTGCTGGCCAAGCCCAGCACTGCGGGGCGTCCGTTTGCCGATGTGCGTGTCGAAATTCTCGATGCGGACGGGCGCGTGCTCGGCAAGGGCGAGAGCGGACTGATCAAGGCCTGGACGTCGACCATGGTTTCGGCGGTGGTGTCGGCGGGCAACAAGCCGTTCGTCGACCCCAAGGTGATGGGCGCCGGCTGGGGCATTCCGGGCGACATCGGCTTTGTAGACGAGGACGGCTTCCTGACCATCGTCGACCGCGAGGCCGACATGATCGTGCGCGGCGGCGTCAATGTCGCGCCGCAGGAGCTGGAGAAGCTGATCCGCACCCATCCCAAGGTCAGGGATGTCGCGGTCGCCGGCTTTCCCGACGCGACGATGGGCCAGGAGATTGCCGCCTTCATCGTCGCCGACCAGGCAAGCGTGGCCGAGTTCGAGGCCTTTCTGCGCGCCAACATATCGCCCGACCGGCGGCCGCGCGAGGTCCGGCTGGTGAATTCGCTGCCCTACAGCGACAATGGCAAGCTGCTGCGCCGCCGCCTTGTCGAGACGCTGTCGTCGGCTGCCGCCAAACAATAGCGTTTTTACTTCAAAAGGTTTCTGGCTGCCTCGAACACCGCCGGCTCCGCCTTGAGCTCCTGCGCTACCTGCGCGGCTATCTCCTCGCCCGGCGTGATGTCGACGGTGATGCCGCCCATTTTAGCGGCATCGGCCAGGAAATCCGGATCCTTGCTCATGTCGACATAGGCCTTGCGCAAAGCGTCGAGCGTGTCGCGTGGAATGCCGGGCGGCGCCATCAAAGGCAGATAGAAACCGCGCGAGAATTCGATGAACTCAGCCGCCTGGCGCATCAGCGGGTCCTTGATCCGCTCGGAAAAACGCGGAAGGGTCGGCACTGCTGTGACTGCGCCCGGGCCGATCGTGCCGAGGATGTTGAACTGGTCGAGCTTGTCGGCGATGCCGTAATAGGGCAGCGCACAGAGGCCGGCGACTTCACCGCGCTGGGCAGCGACGAGGACATCGGCCGATCCCTCGAAACCGGTGACGATGCCGAATTTGCCGTGCAGGCCGTTCTTCACCATGGCGGCGGCGATGTAGCTCAGGCTGTTCTTGCCGGAGGCTCCGATCAGGAACTCCTGGGTCAGGAATTTTTCCACCGTGTCGATGCCGGATGCCTTGGTGGTCACGCACAGGCAAGGCTCCGACGACAGCGCGCCGATCCATTGCATGGTGAGTGGATCGAAATTGGCGTTGGCCGGATCGAATGTCGGAGCAAACGGCATGGCTTCGCTGACCGAGGCGATGACGCTGCCATCGGCGGGCTCGCTGCCCAGCATCATCTTGGTCAGCTTGAGACTGCCGCCGCCGGGCACGTTCTGGACAATGATATCGGGGTGACCAGGCAGGAAGCGGCCGAGATGCCTGGCGATAAGACGCGACGACAGATCGTAGTTACCGCCCGCGCCATAGCCGACCTTGATGATGACCGTCTTGAACTCGACGGCTTGCGCTGCCGTCAAGGCGGCGAGAATCCAGACAAAGCCAAGAAGAAAAACGCGCGGCAGCCGCGCAACCGTCGGACAGTTCATGTCGTACCCCCGAGAGAACCCGCCAATATCATAGCGGCGGCGAAAACGATGGGAAGCACCGCTCCGAAATAAGGCTCGGCGCAGCGTTGCCTGCGCAGGCTGCCGTTTCAGAAAGCTTTGAAAAGACTGGCCAGCCAGGGCGTCGGCCAGGGCTGCGACGCCAGCAGATCGAACACCGCGTAGATGCAGAGCGTTGTGCCCGCGGCGACAGCCAGCGCCATTTTCGGTGACCGCGACCCGAGCATCCACATGCCACCGGCAACAAAGACGAAGGTGGCCGCGAGATGACCCGCCAGCAGGACCAGAAAGGCGAGCGCCAGGCAAAGGCCAAGCACGGTGAGGTTGCCCTTCAGGGCCGGCCCGTCGGAGGGCTGCCATTCGCCGGCCGGCGTCATATCGGCTTCGGCGGCCAAGACTGGCTTTCGCCAGCGCAGCACGGTCTGGACGGTCGTCAGCAAGGAAAACAACGCCAGAAAGCCGGCAGTAATGGCCGGGAAGATGGCGGCCTCGAAAGGGAAATCGAGCAGCGCCGTGATCACGGCCGCCAGGCCCAGCAGCGTCAGCGCGCTGCTGGCTGCGATATCGGGCAGCACCGGCGGCAAGGCGCCGGCATTGCCGCGGGCCTTGATCCACGACACGGTCTGCCTGACCACGCCGGCAATGGCGAGGCCAAGCAGGATCAGCACCAGCGGCTGTTTCAGCCAAGACCAGCCGGAAATCTGGTAGGCGAGGAAGAAGTAGTTTTCGAGGCTGGGGCCGAGCACGAAGCCCAGCGAAAAGGCCGAGCGCGGCCAGTTGAGCTCCTTCATTCCCATGCCGACCGCACCGACCAGCATCACCAGCAGGAAGTCGAAAGCGCTCATATTGGTCTGGTAGGCGCCGACGACGATGAAGGTGACCACCAGCGGCACCAGGATCGCTGCCGACACTTGCGCGATACGCGCCAGCTGCCTGGTCAACAACAGGCAGGTGACGGCGCCGACGATGTTGGCGACAGCGATGGAGAGCACCATTGAAATGGTGAGCGCGGCGTTCTTGCCGAGCATGTCCGGACCGGGGACAAGGCCGTGGATGACAAAGGCGCCGAGAAGAATGCTCATCGAGGCCGATCCCGGCACGCCGAAGGCTATGGTCGGGATGAGCGAGCCGCCCTCCTTGGCGTTGTTGGCGCTTTCCGGCGCAATGACGCCGCGCACATTGCCCAGGCCGAATTTCGGCCCCGGACCCGGCCGCCGCGAGGCGTGGCCATAGGCGATCCAGTCGAGCACGGCGATGCCGATGCCAGGCACAGCGCCGAGCAGAGAGCCGATGGCGCTGCAGCGCAGCACCAGCGGCCATTCGCGCAGCGTGTCCCTGATGCCTTGCCACATGCCGGCATAGGTCGGCCGCTCGGCGTTGCCCTGGATCGAGCCGCGCAGCAGCAGCGAGGCGAGTTCCGGCAGGCCGAACAGGCCAAGGAAGACCAGCGAGATCGGCAGGCCGTCCCAGAGGTAGATCTGGCCGAAACTCCAGCGCTCGATGCCGGCAATGCTGTCGATGCCGATGAAGGAGGCGAGCATGCCGAGCATCGCCGCCGCCAGGCCCTTCAACGGCTGGCTGCCGGCGAGGATGGCGACGATGGACAGGCCGAAGGCGCAGATGGCGAAGAAATCCGGCGTCTTGAGGTAAAGCACCAGTGGGCGCATGACCGGAATAGCCGCCGCCAGCACCAGCGCGCCGAACACGCCGCCGATCATCGAGGCCGAATAGGAGGCGCCGAAGGCACGCGCCGCCTCGCCCTTCTTGGCCATGGCATGGCCGTCAAGCACGGTCGCCGCGGCACCAACCGAGCCCGGAACGCCGAACAGGATCGCCGGAATGGTGTCCGACGTGGTGGTGACAGAGCCCATGCCGAGCAGCAGCGCGAAGGCGGCGTAGGGATCCATATTGTAGGTCATCGGGATAAGCAGGGCCATGGCGAACAGGCCGCCAATGCCCGGCACGACGCCGACGACGAGGCCCGCGAACACACCGGTGACCAGCATGAGCATGCGGAATGGCTGCGCCATCTCCGCGATGGCGGTAAGGATCAGATCCACATCAGGCCTATTTCACGAGTTCCCGGGCAGCGGCGAAGACCGCAGGCGTGGCCTTCAGCTGTTGCGCGACCAGCTGGCTGATCGCTTCGCCGGATGTCGGGTTGAGGGTGAGGTCGCCAAGCTTTGTGGCATCGGCGAGAAAATCGGCATCCACAACCATGGCGGAATAGGCCTTGCGCAGTGCGTCCACGGTCTCTTTCGGCGTTCCCGGCGGGGCGACGAGCGGATGGTGGATGTGCAGCGCCGATTCGATGAGATCGGCCGCCTGACGTGCCATCGGATCGGCGATGGTTGCCGAAATGCTCGGCGTCGCGCCGGAACCGCCCTGCCCGAACGTTGCGATAATGTTGATCGCGGCGCGATCGCTCCTGAGCAGGGAGCTAGAGACCCCGCACATGCCGGCAATTTCGCCGCGCTGCATGGCCAGTTCGATGTCGGCGGTGCCGTCGAAGCCAGTGACGATCTTGTATCTGGCCTTCATGCCATTCTTGGCCAGGGCGGCGAAGATGTAGGTCGTGCTGTTCTTGCCGGTCGCTCCGATCAGAAAATCCGACTGAAGGAACTTTTCCATCGTGTCGATGCCGGATTGCTTGCTGGTCAGGCAATAGGCCGGGTCGTTGATCAGCGAACCGATCCACTGCAGGGCGAGCGGATCGAAATTGGCATTTTCGGGATCGAGGATCGGGGCGTAGAACATCGCCTCGCTGACCGAGGCGATGACGCTGCCGTCCGCCGGTTCGCTGCCCACGACCATCTTGGTGAGCTTCAGGCTGCCGCCGCCTGGCACATTCTGGACAATGATGTTGGGATTTCCGGGCAGAAACCGGCCGAGATGACGGGCAATCAGCCGTGATGTCTGGTCGTAGCCGCCGCCCGCGCCATAGCCGACCTTGATGGTGATTGTCTGGAATTCGACTGCCTGGGCCGGCGGGCAAGTGACCCATGCGAGGCTGGCAACGGCAAAAAAGGCGAGCAATCGCCCAAAAATCCAACGCATTATCCAGGTCCCCAAACGATATGGCACTATAGCTGCGGCAAAAACGATGAGAAGCGGCCTTTTCGTCCATAATGCTGCCCGCTCGGCCGCTTCCACCCCGACGGAGGGTCGATTTGGCGCCAGAAGACGGATAGTGGACGCCATGCGCAGAATGCTTGCGCCCGATGCCGCCTGTTCTTATATACGCGCCAAGCCGCCCAGTGCCGGAATGCCGGTTGCCGGAGCGGAATTTCTTGTGAACAGGGGCTTTCGTCGGAACGCCTTCACGGGTCCTGAGAGCCTGCTTAGCGGAGAGACTAGAAAAATGGCAAAAGTAATCGGTATCGATCTCGGCACCACCAACTCCTGTATCGCCATCATGGATGGCAAGGAACCGAAGGTGATCGAGAATGCGGAAGGCGCGCGCACGACGCCTTCCATCGTCGCCATCAGTGGCGACGGCGAACGTCTCGTCGGCCAGCCGGCCAAGCGCCAGGCGGTCACCAATCCTGAAAACACCATCTTCGCGGTCAAGCGCCTGATCGGCCGCCGCTATGACGATCCGGTGACGGAGAAGGACAAGAAGCTTGTCCCCTACAAGATCGTCAAGGGCGACAATGGCGATGCCTGGGTCGAAGCCGGCGGCAAGAAGCAGTCGCCAAGCCAGATCTCGGCCATGATCCTGCAGAAGATGAAGGAAACGGCGGAAGCCTATCTCGGCGAGAAGGTCGAGAAGGCGGTCATCACCGTTCCGGCCTATTTCAACGACGCCCAGCGCCAGGCAACCAAGGACGCCGGCAAGATCGCCGGCCTCGAAGTGCTGCGCATCATCAACGAGCCGACGGCGGCGGCGCTCGCCTACGGCCTCGACAAGAAGGATGGCAAGACCATTGCCGTCTATGACCTTGGCGGCGGCACGTTCGACATTTCGGTGCTCGAGATCGGCGACGGCGTGTTCGAGGTGAAGTCGACCAATGGCGACACCTTCCTCGGCGGCGAGGATTTCGACATGCGCCTGGTCGAGTACCTGGCGGCCGAGTTCAAGAAGGAACAGGGCATCGACCTGAAGAACGACAAGCTTGCCCTGCAGCGCCTCAAGGAGGCGGCTGAAAAGGCCAAGATCGAGCTGTCGTCGACGACGCAGACCGAAATCAACCTGCCCTTCATCACCGCCGACGCGACCGGCCCGAAGCACCTGACGCTGAAGCTGACGCGCGCCAAGTTCGAGCAGCTGGTCGACGACCTCGTCCAGCGCACCATCGAGCCGTGCAAGGCAGCGCTCAAGGATGCCGGCCTGAAGGCTGGCGAGATCGACGAAGTGGTCCTGGTCGGCGGCATGACCCGCATGCCCAAGATCCAGGAGATCGTGAAGCAGTTCTTCGGCAAGGAGCCGCACAAGGGCGTCAACCCGGATGAGGTCGTCGCACTCGGCGCCGCCATCCAGGCCGGCGTGCTGCAGGGCGACGTCAAGGACGTGCTGCTGCTCGACGTGACCCCGCTGTCGCTCGGCATCGAGACGCTGGGTGGCGTGTTCACCCGCCTGATCGAACGCAACACGACGATCCCGACCAAGAAGAGCCAGGTGTTCTCGACGGCTGAAGACAGTCAGTCAGCCGTGACCATCCGCGTCTTCCAGGGCGAGCGTGAAATGGCCGCCGACAACAAGGCGCTCGGCCAGTTCGACCTGGTCGGCATTCCGCCGGCGCCGCGCGGCGTGCCGCAGATCGAGGTCACCTTCGACATCGACGCCAACGGCATCGTCAACGTGTCGGCCAAGGACAAGGGTACCGGCAAGGAGCACCAGATCCGCATCCAGGCCTCGGGTGGTCTTTCGGACGCCGACATCGAGAAGATGGTCAAGGACGCCGAAGCCAATGCCGAGACCGACAAGCAGCGGCGTGCGCTGGTCGAGGCCCGCAACCAGGCCGAGGCGCTGGTGCATTCGTCCGAGAAGTCGCTGAAGGAATATGGCGACAAGGTTTCGGAAACCGAGCGCACGGCGATATCGGATGCGATCACGGCGCTGAAGGCTGCTGCCGAAGGCGACGACGCGGCCGACATCGAGGCCAAGTCGCAGACGCTTGCCGAAGCTTCGATGAAGCTTGGCCAGGCGATGTACGAGGCCTCGCAGAAGGAAGCTGCCGAAGCCGACGCCAAGGCGGACGCCGCCAAGGATAGCGACGTGGTCGACGCCGATTTCGAAGAAATCGACGAAGACGACGACAAGAAGAAGTCGGCCTGAACCGGTTGACGGCAAGATAAAGCTGAAAGCCCGGCGCAAAGCCGGGCTTTTTTGCAACCCTCGCTGAAAAAGTGCGGGTCCTGCCGAAAAAGTCGCCGAAAAACACGAACAAGTCCGCGCCGGCCCTAGCATCCGGGCAGCACCGCTCCTAAATCGAGACAACGTGCCGGCAAACGACGCAAAACGCTCATCAAGACGTTGAACTTCCGGACTGCGGGAAAAGATGAAAGCTGATTTCTACGAGACGCTGGGCGTGCAAAAGGGCGCCGACGAGAAGGAGCTCAAGAGCGCTTTCCGCAAGCTCGCCATGCAGTTCCATCCCGATCGCAATCCCGGCGATCATTCCTGCGAGCACAAGTTCAAGGAAATCAACGAAGCCTACGAGACGCTGAAGGACCCGCAGAAGCGCGCGGCCTATGACCGGTTCGGCCACGCCGCCTTCGAGCAGGGCGGCATGAACGGCGGCGCGCAAGGCTTTGGCGCCGGCGGCTTCGCCGACATTTTCGAGGATATTTTCGGCGACATGATGGGCGGGCGCCAGCGCCGCTCCTCGGGCGGCCGCGAGCGCGGCGCCGATCTGCGCTACAATATGGAAATCACGCTGGAAGAGGCCTTCGCGGGAAAGACCGCGCAGATCCGCGTGCCGGCCTCGATCTCATGCACGGAATGCTCCGGGACCGGCGCCAAGCCGGGCACCCAGCCGGTAACCTGCTCGATGTGCCATGGCCATGGCAAGGTTCGCGCCACGCAAGGCTTCTTCTCAATCGAGCGCACCTGCCCGCAATGCCAGGGCCGTGGCCAGACGATCAAGGATCCCTGCCCGAAATGCGCCGGCCAGGGACGCGTCACCGAGGAGCGCTCGCTGTCGGTCAACATCCCGGCCGGCATCGAGGACGGCACCCGCATCCGGCTTGCCAATGAGGGCGAGGCGGGCCTGCGCGGTGGCCCATCGGGCGACCTCTATATTTTCCTGGCGGTCAAGCCGCACGAATTCTTCCAGCGCGACGGCGCCGACCTCTATTGCAAGGTGCCGATCTCGATGACGACGGCCGCCCTCGGTGGCTCGTTCGAGGTGACGACGCTGGATGGCAGCCAGACCAAGGTGAAGGTGACCGAAGGCACGCAGAACGGCCGCCAGTTCCGCCTCAAGGGCAAGGGCATGCCGGTGCTGCGCCAGCCCAATGTCGGTGATCTCTACATCCAGACCGCGGTCGAGACACCGCAAAACCTGTCGCGCCGCCAGCGCGAGCTCTTGGAAGAGTTCGAGCAGCTGTCGTCGAAGGACAATTCGCCCCAGTCGAGCGGCTTTTTCGCCCGCATGAAGGACTTTTTCGAATCCTTCGGCGAGCGCTGATTTCCAAGGATAGAGCTGCCAACAACGACCCGCGTCCGGGCGCTTCCCGAACGTCATCAACATCTTATGCCAGATCGCGCCTTGCCTTGGACCTGTTAGCTGCTAAGTAGCGTGCAGGGGGTGGCTGAGGAGAACTTGCATGGCACGTGGTCCCGGATTGCGGAAAGCACTGGCTGAAAAGTTCGACGACGAGCTGAAATTCTTCAAAGGCTGGATCGACAAGCCGAAGTCCGTCGGCTCGATCGTCCCGACAAGCTCCATCACCGCCCGCAAGATGGCCTCGATCGTCAATCCGAAGTCCGGCCTGCCGGTGCTCGAAGTTGGCCCAGGCACAGGCGTCATCACCCGCCAAATTCTTGCCTTGGGCGTGAAGCCCGAAAACCTCTACGCGGTCGAATATTCCACCGATTTCGTGCGCCATCTGCGCCAGCTCTATCCCGGCGTCAACGTCATCGAGGGCGACGCCTTCAATCTCAACGCCACGCTGGGCGACAAGCGTGACATGGTCTTCGATTCCGTCGTCTCCGGCGTGCCGCTGCTCAACTTCCCTGTGGCACAGCGCATCGCCTATATCGAAAGCCTGCTCGACCGCATCCCCGTGGGACGGCCGATCGTGCAGCTGACCTACGGGCCGCTGTCGCCGATCCCGCCCGGCCGCGGCAACTACACGGTCAAGCATTTCGATTTCATCTTCCGCAACATCCCGCCGACGCAGCTGTGGATCTACCGGCGCGAGAAACATTGATTTGAGCTGTCAGCGGCTGTACCTGTCCCGGAACAAGGTTGGCCAATGGCAGTGATCCCGAAAATCCTCGTCTTCGCCGGCTCGATGCGCAGCGGCGCCTTCAGCGGCAGGACCGCCGATGTGGCGCAGAAGGAGCTGGCTATGCAGGGCGCCGAGGTGACGCGCATTTCGCTGGCCGACTATCCGCTCCCGATCCTCGACGAAGACCTCGAAAAGGAAAGAGGCGTTCCCGACAATGCCGTGAAGCTCGGCCGGCTGATCGCCGCCCATGACGGGCTGCTGATCGCGACGCCCGAGTACAATGGCTCGATCCCGCCGCTGCTCAAGAACACGATCGACTGGGTGAGTCGGGTGCGTACGGAAAACGGCCGCGCGTTCAGGCCGTTTGTCGGCAAGGTTGCCGGCCTGTGCTCGTCTTCCAACGGACATTTCGCCGGGATACGCTGCATCAACCATCTGCGCGCCGTGCTGGTGCGCTGCCGGCTGGAAGTGGTGACGCCGGAATGCTCGGTACCCGATGGCGGCAGCGCCTTCGACGCCGACGGCAATTTCAGGGATGAGAGATTGAACAAATCGATGGAGCACCTATGCCGCACGCTGATCGAAACCTCGCATATGCTGTCGACCCGGGCATGATCCACGCGACGACCATGCAGGAAAGGCTGATCGTCGGCCTCGATGTGCCGACGGTGAAAGAGGCCGAAGAGGCGGTGCGTGCGCTCGACGGCGTCGTCTCCTTCTACAAGATCGGCTATCAGCTGGCCTTTGCCGGCGGGCTCGACTTTGCCAAGGAGCTAGCCAGCGGCGGGACCAAGATCTTCCTCGACATGAAGCTGCTCGACATCGACCATACGGTGGCCAAGGGCGTCGAGAACATCGTGCGCATGGGCATGACGATGCTCACCATCCACGCCTATCCCAAGGCGATGCGTGCCGCGGTGGAAGCCGCCAAGGGCAGCGATCTCTGCCTGCTGGCGGTCAGCGTGCTGACCTCGATGGATGAGCAGGACGTGATCGACGCCGGCTATGAATACGACCCGCATACGCTGGTGCTGAGGCGCGCCGAACAGGCGCTGCATGCCGGCATGGGCGGCGTCGTCTGCTCGGCCGAGGAGGCGGAAGCGGTGCGCCGCATCGTCGGACCCGACCTGGCGGTGGTGACGCCTGGGATACGGCCCAAAGGCAGCGACCATGGCGACCAGAAGCGGGTGGTGACGCCGGCACAGGCGATCCGCAACGGCTCCAGCCATCTCGTCGTCGGCCGGCCGATCGTCGCGGCAAGCGACAGGCGGGCGACGGCGGAAGCCATACTGGACGAGATGCGTTCCGCCTGAGGACCAGTTTCGAAAGTCTACTTCGGAAGCCATCGCCGGAGCGGCTTTCAAAACCGGTCCTCGTCTGCACGGACAGAAACAGGAGAAAGAAGATGCCCAAGGGATACTGGATCGCGCGCGTCGATGTGCGCGACGCCGAAGGCTACAAGGACTATGTCGCGGCGTCGAAGCTGGCCTTCGAGCGCTTCGGCGCGAAATTCCTGGCGCGCGGCGGCGAGTATGAGAAGGCCGAAGGCCAAGGCCGCGCCCGCAACGTTATCATCGAGTTCGAATCGCTGGCGGTGGCGCATGACTGCTACCACTCGCCGGAATACCAGCGCGCCGTTGCCATCCGCCAGAAGGTGGCCGATGGCGAGATCGTGCTGGTCGAGGGTATCTGAAGCGCGAAGCCCGCTAGTGTGGCGTTGCAAGCACCTCCGCCTGATGGCGGTGCCCCAGGAGCTCATAGCCGATCACGCTGACGGCAGGCGCCAGCGTCAGGATGATGAGGCAGACCGCCATGTCGACGCCGGCAAGAGCGGCGATGACGGCAAGCGCCACGACAGCAGCCGTTCCCGCCAGCAGCCAGATATGGAACGGATCGAAGCGCCGGACGAGATAATAGTAGAGCGCATAGATCGCCCCCAGGAACACGCCTAGCGGAATGGCGACCGAGAGCAGCGTTGCCACCGGGCCGATATGGGCCTTGTGCTCAATGAAATAGGCCGCGACATGCAGCCCGGCGCCGGTGGCGACAATGGCAGCGACGATCAGCATCTGGCCATAGCCCCAGACAAACGAACGATTGCGGTGTTGGTGCAGCACTGTCCCCGAAGGCAGCATGTAGTAGACCCACCACATGCCGAAGGTGAGGCCCATTCCGGCAACGCCGATCAAGGCCGCGTCGAGGTTCCAGCCCTGCTCCTCGACCACGGCCGACAGCGTCGCCAGCGTGCCGACCACCCCTTCGCCGAGCGCGATGATGGCGAACAGGCTGTAGCGCTCGGCGACATGGTGCGCGTGCCAGGGCGTGCCGCCATCCCGGCGTTCGGCGATCACAGGTCCGGCAAGCTCGATGAGAAGCAGGGTCGCGCCGAAAGCCAGGCTTGTCTCCAGTGAGAAATCGACGAGGATCTGCACCACCCAGCCGATCTGGGCGATGGCGATGGCTATGGCGTAGGTGAGACAGGAACGCCGCCGCACCGGGTCCTGCCGCGCCGCGCGCAGCCATTGGAAGATCATGGCGACGCGCATGATGACATAGCCCAGCACCATCACCGAATTGTTGAGGTGTTCGCCATGCTCGATGGAGGCAAACATGCGCGGCAGGCCGATGGCCAGCACCAGCACGCCGATCATCTGCACCATGGTGACGAGGCGGAAAATCCAGTCGTCAGTGTCGTAGGCAGAGGAGAACCAGGAGAAGTTGATCCAGGCCCAGCAGATGGCGAAGCTGGCAAAGCCGAAGCCGAGCAACGCCGCCGCATAGTGGCCCTCGGCCAGGGCATGCGCCAGTTGCGACGAGGCAAGGCTGAAGGCGGTGACGAAGGTCAGGTCGAACAGCAGCTCGAGCGGGGTGGCGACGCGATGGACCTCATACGGGTCGCGCCCGGCCATGCGCCTGATGTGGTGATGGACGGTGCTGGCTGGCGTGTTCATCGCGCGACCTTCGCTGAGGACTGTTGCGCGAGACTAAAGGTGGAGCAGAGGCCGTCAAGGCGCAGCTGATTTGCGCGACCTGTTCAGATGGACCGGCGGCTCAGCCGGTTCGCCGCCGTCTGCGCCATCGCGTCGGCAAGCGTCATACCCCATTGCTGACGGCAATAGGCGCGAAAATCGAAACAGGGCAGGCCGGGGCAGACCTCGAACTCTATGAGGTGGACATGATCATCGGCCTCGACCCTGAAATCGATGGAAAACACGTCGCGCAGGCCAAGTCCGCTCACCAGCCGCTCGGCGATACGGCGGATGGTTGCGGCAGCGCCCGGCTGGGTGTCGGCGACCGGTTCCAGCACCGGCTCGCTGTAGAGCCCGGCCGCCTTGGCCGCCTCGCCGGTGTCGCCGTAAAGCGCCATCGAGTCAGCCATGGTCTGAAAATCGCCACCAGAGTCAACAAAAACGATGCCGAGCGCTTCCGCGCCGGTCTCCCGCTCCAGTCCAAGAAAACTGGCGCGGACGTTGCGGCCGGCGACATAGGGCTGGACGACTACATCATCGCGATAGGCGGCATAGACGCGCCGGCTAAGCTCCAGCGCGTGAGCTAAGTCATTACAGCGCGAGTCCGGCCAGATGCCGACCTTGGAGCCGAGCCGGTTCGGCTTGACGAACCAACCGGCTTCCGACGGCGTCGGCTCGACGAGCCAGTGGCCATCGCGGGCGAGGCCGGCCTGCGGCACCGGCAGGCCGAGCGCGCCGAGCACGGCGCCGGAGCGGAACTTGTCCTGGCAGAGCGCGAACAGCGCATCGTCGGCGCCGACGGTTTTGAGCCCGTTCAGCCGGGCAAGCGTGGGCGCAGCGGCGCCACGGAAATAGGCAATGCCGTCGGTCAGCGTCCACACCAGCGTGGTTTTCGGATCGGCTTTGGCCAGCGCCGTTGCCGCGTCGTCCAGCTCGACCGGCAGGAAGGCTAGGCCGCGCCGCTCGCAAGCCGCGGCAAGCTCATCGAATTCAGGTGCAAGGTCGGTCGACTGTGCCAGATAAGACGAGATTTCGAGCGCGCGTTCGGCCGGAAAGCCGTCTGCTACCAGCCGGTCGAGACAGGCCTTTTCCGGCTCGTGGACGAGAATTAGGGTCGGCGTTTTTTGCGGCATAGAATGCACGGCTCCGGGCGATCGAGGCGGCTAGCATGGCATGGCCGGCACGATCGGCTTGCGTGAAACCGACCGGGCCGGGCGGTTGCGTGACAGCCTTGGGCCATCCCGCGCTCTCGTCAGGCGATCAGCACGCGCGGCTCGAAGCGGCCGTTGACCGGGATGTCGAGCAGGAAGGTCATGCCGGCCTGCGGGTCGAGCTTGCGCTGCTTGTCGTCCTTGCCCCTCCAGGCCGAGGTCACCGCCAAGCGGTCGGCCTTGACGCCAACAAAGGCCGGGCAGGAGGACTGCGCCGCCGGCATCGGGATTTCGCGCAGCAGCGTTCCGTCCGGCGCATAAGCCTTCACTGCCTTGCCGCCCCAGACGGCGTTCCACAGCACGCCGTCGCGGTCGACGACCGAGCCGTCGACATAGCCCTTCGACGAGCGATGGTCGACGAACACTTTCGACTCGCCGACCGGCAGGCCCGTCGCCGGATCGCAGGCGACGCGCATCAAAAGGCCGGTCGCGGTGTCGGTGTAGTAGGCGATCGTGCCATCCTCCGAGAAACAAATCGAGTTCGACACGGTGATGCCGGTGTAAAGCGTGCGCAATTCGCCCTTGAAGAACCAGTAGATCGAGCCGGCGCCCTTGCCCTCGTCCTTGGCCATGGTGCCGACCCAGAAGGCGCCGCAAGGGTGAACGCGCGAATCGTTGGAGCGCGTCAGCGCATTGTCGGCCTCGATCGGCGTGTGCAACGTCAGCTTGCCGGTCGAGACATCGCGGACATGCAGGCCGGTCTCGGTGGCAATCAGCTGGCGCTTGTCGTCGATGATGGCGATGGCGCTGGCCATCTGGCCGAGGTCGTGGACCTTCAGCGCGCCGGAAGCAACGCCCTGCTCCAGCAAAAGCCCGTTGACGATGTCGAACCAGAACAACGTATCGGTGGCGGGATCGTAGCTCGGCCCCTCGCCCAACTCGCAGATATGATCCGAGAAGACCGAAACCTTGTCCATTATGCCTCTCCGCCGAAGGCCGCATCCCAGGCCGTCACCGCCGCCCGGGCGCGGGTGGCCACCTCGTCAACGCTCATGCCGGGTTTGAACAGGCTGGAGCCAAGACCGAAAGCGGTCACCCCAGCTGACTTGTAGCCGGCAAAGTCTTTCTCCGAAACGCCGCCGACAGCGCCGACCACGGTATCGGCTGGCAGCACGGCGCGCATCGCCGAAATGCCGCCGGCGCCGAGCACGCTTGCCGGGAAGAATTTCAGCGCCGAGGCGCCAAGCCGGATCGCCAGAAAAGCCTCTGTGGGGGTGAACACGCCGGGCATCGTCACCATGCCATGGTGCATGGCGCGGGCCATCACCTCGGAATCGATGTTGGGGCTGACCAACAGTCTGCCACCGGCCATGGCCAAGGCGTCGACATTGGCCGCCGTCAGCACCGTGCCGGCGCCAACCAGCGCCGTTTTGGGCAATGCCGCGACAATGCTGGCGATCGACGCGAACGGCTCCGGCGAATTGAGCGGCACCTCGATGGCTTCGATGCCGGCGTCAAGCAGCGCCTGGCCGATGGCGACAGCCTCGGCGGGCTTCAGCCCGCGCAGAATGGCGACAAGACCACGCTTGAGCTTTGGGAAAGGTGCGGTCTGGGTCACGCGGTCACTCCACTCTGGATGTTCATTTGGCGATCATGCTATTTTCGCGCGCCGCTTCGATCAGGCCGGCACGCACCGCCTCGTCGGCGTCGACCGTCCTGACGGCAAGCCCGGCTAGGTCGAGCGCCTGTCGGTAAAGCGCAGCGAGCGCGCCAGACGCGACCAGCACGATTGCGGTGGTGCTTTCGCCGTAACGACGGCCCGCCGAGGCGATCTCGCCGCCGATCAGCAGACCGGACAGGCAAGCGGCGGCGTCATCTGCCTTGAGGTCCTGCAGCAGGCCGGCGGCGCGGATCGAGAACAGCCGCGAGGTGACATCACCGCCCTCGGCCAGCGCCTTGCGGCACCAGTCCTGAAAGAACGGATTGTCCGGGGTGACCGGCGTGGGGTTCTCGCCCAGCGAATGGCGCAGGATCGAATGTGCGGCCAGTACTGAAAACAGCTCGCCGGTCGGCCAGGTGCAGAAACCATCGACCGCGCCGTCCTCGACCAGAACCCATTTCGAATGGGTGCCGGGCATGCAGACGAGGTGGCGGCCCTTAGCCGGCAAACCGGCCCCGGCAAGCTGAGTTTCCTCGCCGCGCATGACATCCGGCGCATCGGCCAGGCGTTGCGCGAGGCCAGGCACGATGCGGATGTCGCGGCTCTGGCCGGGAATGCGGGCAGCGCCCGCGAGGATCGCGCCGATCGGCGCAGGCACGGTGACGTAGGGCGCCTCCAGCCAGCCCTGGCGCGAACCGGCCATGCCGCAGATGATGACGGGCAACGTCGCCGGTGCGCCAAGCGCGGCTAGATGGCCTTCGAGGATGGTGGCAAACCCTTTTTGCTGCGCGGTGATCAGTCCATCATCACCACGGCGCTCGGCAAGCATCCGACCCGCCTCGTCGATTAGCCAGACCCGCATGCGGGTCGTGCCCCAGTCGACGGCGGCGACGGCCGGCGCCTTGTTTGCCTGGTTTGCCGGGCTCACAGAAAACCTCCGTCGACGATGAGCATCTGCGCCGTCAGCATACGCGAGGCGTCGGAGGCCAGGAACAGCACGGTGCCGACGATATCGTCGGGCTGCATGACCTGCTTGATGCATTGCTTGGCGACATGGGCGGCAAGGCCCTGTTCGGTGACCCAGAGTTCTCTCTGGCGCTCGGTGATCACCCAGCCCGGCGCAATCGCGTTGACGCGGATGCCGTCGACGCCAAGCTTGCCGGCAAGACCCTTGGTCAGCCCGAGTATGCCGGCCTTGGCTGCGGTGTAGGCCGGCATGTCGGGGTGGTTGATGAGATAGGAGGTCGAGGTGAAGTTGATGATCGAACCGCCGCCGGCCCGCTTCATGCCCGGCGCCACCGCCTGTGCGGTGAAGAAATGCGGGCGCAGATTGACGGCAAGATTGTTGTCCCAGAACTCGACGGTGACGTCAGCGACATCGTGGCGTTCGTCCCACGCGGCATTGTTGACCAGCACGGTGACGTCGCCATGCGCTGCGGCCGCCTGGGCAGCGGAGGCGCGCAGCGCCTCGACATCACGCAAATCGGTCTTGAGATAGAGCGGCCGCCGGCCGAGTTCCTTTTCGACGCGGTCGGCAAGCATCATGCTTGGGCCATCGGCGATGTCGATGAAAGCGACATTGGCGCCCTGGCGAACAAAACCCTCGGTCAGTGCCGCACCAATTCCGGAACCGCCACCGGTGATCAGCACCGAGGCTCCCCTGAGGTCGGCAAAATCCGCCGATGGCATCATGTATTTGTCTCCTAGAGCGGTTCCCCGTTTCACGGAAACGGGCAACAGCTCTATCTCTTTAGTTTAGACGCAATTCCGGACGGAAAACCGTTTCACACTTTTCCTGGAATTGCTCCGAACCGGTCGGCGCGCATCCTAGCCAGCCAAGTCCGGGGAGCAAGGGCGAAAACGGCGATTTCTTCGGCTTATGTCAGACAAAAGGACGCAAGATGGCGGGCGAGGCCTGACCGACCCAAAACCGCTGACTTGCTCGATGCACGGCAGACCGCCGGTCAGATCGCCTTGGCGTAGAGGGCGCCGCGATAGGAATCGCGGAGGTAGCCGAGCGTGGCGTCGGCATCGACCGGCTTGCCGAACAGGTAGCCCTGGCCGCCGGCGCAGCCGAACTGGACGAGGCGGTCGGCCTGCGCCTCCTCCTCTATGCCTTCGGCGACGACATCCATGCCGAGCCCCTCGCACATGGCGAGAATGGCGCGAATGATGTGTTCCGACGGACGGTCGTCGAGGATTGAGGAGACGAAGGCGCGGTCGATCTTGAGCTTGTCGAAGTGGAATTCGCGCAGGCGGCCGAGCGAGGACTGGCCGGTGCCGAAATCGTCGAGCGAGACGCGGATGCCGACACGGCGCAGATCCTCGACGATCTTCTCCGCCGAGGCCGGATCATTCATCAGGCCGGTTTCGGTGATCTCGATCTCCAGCCGGCGCGGATCGAAGCCGGTGCGATCGAGGATCGACAGTATGTGCAGGCCGGTGTTCTGGTCGACGAGTTGCGAGGGCGACAGGTTGAAGGACAGGAACAGGTCCTTCGGCCAGCTGCGCGCCGCTTCGGTCGCCTTGCGCAGCACCAGCTGCGACAGCGGGCCGATGATGCCGCGCTCCTCGGCGATGGGAATGAACACCGTCGGCGGGACGACGCCGAGGTCGCGATCGGTCCAGCGCGCCAGCGTCTCGAAACCGATGGTGCGGCGGGTGTTCAAATCGACGATGGGCTGGAAATGCGGTTCGACCTCGCCGGCCGAGACGGCACGGCGCAGCGCCTGTTCGATGCGGGTGACGCGCTTGGCCGCCTCTTCCATCTCACGTGTGTAGACGACGACGCGGCCGCGGCCCGAACGCTTGGCGTGGTAGAGCGCCGTTTCGGCCTTGTTGACGAGGATTTCCGTGGTTTCGTCGCCGGAATAAAACAGCGAGCAGCCGACCGAGGCCGAAAGCCTGGCGGTGCGTTCGCCGACGTCGTAAGGCGCCGACAGGATTTCGATCATCATGCGCGACTTCTCGGCCGCCGCTTCCTCCGAGAACACCATCGGGTAGAGGAAGGCAAATTCGTCGGCGCCGATGCGGCAGACGGTGGAATGGCTGTCCATCGAGGCGCGCAGCCGCATCGCCACCTGGATCAATATGTCGTCGCCGGCCTTGTGGCCGAACAGATCGTTGATCGGCTTGAAGCCGTCGAGGTCGAGAATGCCGACGGTGAAAGGCGCGGGATCGTCCGCACGGTCGCTGATCAGGCGGTCGACCTTGTCGAAGAAGCGGCGATGGTTGCCAAGCCCGGTCAGCGTATCTGTGAACGCCAGATCGGTGTTTTCCCTGCTTGCCTGCCCGGTGCCAAACGTCGTTTGCATCGGTATCCCTGTTTTTGACTTCCGAAATTTACGCCGAGACTGGCAGCAAAGCGTTTAGGAACCGTATCGCGAAATCGATTTTTCGCTGGCGAATGATGGTTTAGCGGACGCGGTAGAGTTCAACCGGGTTTCCGCGCGTTTCGGCCACCGGTTCGAGCCAATCGGGGACGCTTCCCTGCATCAGCTGGGCCAGGAAGCCTTGCGGCGCCTTGGCGGCGAGCACCTTGCTTTCGGCGCTGCCGCGGCAGAGCGCCACCAAGCCGACATGATGATCCGCGGCGATCGCCCTCGCCTGGTCCGCCGACCCGAGGAAGGCATCGAGCGCAAGCAGGTCGCCAGCGATGTTGCGATGATAGGGCCCGGCAAAGACGCGGTGCCCGGAATAGGCCAGGATGGGCGAGCCTAGATTGGAAATGGCAAGCACCGTGGTGTCCGGCAGCCGGGCCAGCGTCGCGAAGGAGGCCTTGCGAGTACAGCTCGGATCGCTTTCGGCATCCTTTGCCTCGACGGAGACCTTGTTGACCTCGAATGCCCTCGTGGTCGCGGCGGCAGCGCCGGCCCAGACGGCATTCACGGAGACCAGCCAGACTGCCACCATGCGCAGCGACACGCTGCGCGAAGGGCTGATCCTGGCCCGCTCGCGCCAGCTTGCGACCCAGGCCGATAGCGGGATGACGGCAAAGGCGATCGAGAAGGTCGAGCCGCGGACCTGCCAGGCGCTGACGATGAAGGCGACGACCAGCAAGGCGCCGACGAGGCTGTCCTGGCGGCGCCACGGTCCGCGCAGGCGAAGCGCCATCAGCGCGATCGCCACCAGAGGCGTGACATAGCGCGCCGCCACCGAGGCCGGGTCGTTGACGGCGATGTAAAACAACGACTGCGCCTCGTCTATGTGGTCGAGCCACAATTCCTTGAGGCGCGGATCGAGGTTTGCGTAGGGAGCCGCAAGGCATTGCGGGAACAGCGCCACGACAACGGCGCCGAGCACAAGCGCGAGCAGGCCGAGCGAGATCAGCCGGCGGCTGGCCGTGCCATTGGACGCCTTCAGCGACGTCACGGCGGCAAGGCCCAGTCCGGCGATTGTAGCCACCACGAATTGCACGGAAGAGAAGGCATCGCACTGCGCCTGGCCCCAGGCCGATGGCGGAATGGTGGTGACGAAGACGAGTGCCGAAACCCCGGCGAAGCCGAGACCGAAGTCCCTTGCGATCCGATGCTCGCCGGCGGGATCGACGACAAACAGCAAGGCGATGCAGGCGCCGATGGTGGCGACATAGGGCGCGGTTTCCATGCCGACGGCCAGCGTCAGCGCCGCGCACAGGCCCGAAATCAGCGCCGCCCAGCGGCGCGTCGGCGCCTCGAGCAGCAGACTGAGGCTGGCCATGGTCAGCGTCAGCTGGACATTGTGATGATCGAGCGCGCCCGGCAAGAAGATGCCGATGAAATGCAGTGCCGCCGCGCCGATGACGATTGCCGGCAGTACAGCGCCGGCACCGGCGAAGCTGCGCGCGGCGCGGGCGAGGAAGAACACCGCCAGGCAAAACAGCAGCGCCGGCCACAGCACCTGCGCGATTGCCTCGGCCATGGCCATGCTGCCGGTCAGCGCCGAGGCGGCGAGGATGATGGCGGCGAGCGGCGCATCGACCAGCCGCGACCAGTGCATGACGAAGCCGCCTTCCAGGCCCATCCTGTACTGATGCAGGTCGAACCAGCCCTGGCCGGCCAGCATGTCGCGGACCTCGACCAGCCGCAGCAGGCTGTCATTGTCGCCGCCGGCATTGCTCAATTCGCGAAAGCCGGTGGCGGCATTGACGGCCAGCGCCACCAGCATGGCAAGCAGCGCCAGCATCATATCGGACTTCCAGGAGGAAGCACCCGCCTTGGCTGCGTTCATCGTCATGGCCTTTGTCGGAAAGATGTTCAGCTTAAACCTAGCCTTAACAGCTTCAATAAATAGTAAAGTCGCCTGAGCGAGGCCGCTTTTGAGCGCGGCCGGAGGCTCCGCCGGGCATCGGGAGACGGAAATGCCGCACGAAGTCCGCCACGAGCCGGCCATTGCCGTGCTCCTGCCTTGCTACAATGAGGAACTGACCATCGCCGAGGTGGTACGGCGGTTTCGCGAGACGCTGCCGTCGGCCGCGATCTATGTCTACGACAACAATTCCAGGGATCTGACCGCCCTCAAGGCGCGCGCGGCCGGCGCCATCGTCATCCGCGAGCCGCGCCAGGGCAAGGGCAATGTCGTGCGGCGCATGTTCGCCGACATCGATGCCGATATCTATCTGATGGCCGACGGCGACGGCACCTATGCGCCGGAAGATGCGCCGCAACTGATCAATATCCTGCAGACCGAGCGCTGCGACATGGTGGTGGGCACCAGGCGCGGCGTCACCGACGATGCCGGGCGTTCGGGCCATGCCTTCGGTAACCGCATCTTCAACAGCCTCTACAAGCGGCTGTTTGGCACCGACTTCACCGACATCTTCTCCGGCTACCGCGTCTTCTCGAGGCGCTTCGTCAAGAGCTTCCCTGCCGTTTCCGGCGGCTTCGAGATCGAGACCGAAATGTCGGTGCATGCCTCGCAGCTAAAACTGCCGGTCAACGAGATCGCGCTTGACTATGGCCGCCGGCCGGAGGGATCGTCGTCGAAGCTGTCGACCTATCGCGACGGCGCCAGGATCCTGTGGATGTTCGCCATGCTGATGAAGGAGACGCAGCCGCTGCGCTTCTTCGGCGCCTTCGCGATATTTTTCCTGGCATCGAGCCTTACCCTGATGACGCCGGTGCTGATCGAATTCGCCCAGACCGGCCTCGTGCCGCGCATGCCGACCTGGGTGCTGTCGGTCGGCCTGCTGCTGCTTTCGATGCTTGCGATGATGACCGGACTGATCCTGGATTCGGTATCGCGCGGGCGCGCCGAGCAGAAGCGCATTTTCTATCTCTCGGTCCCGTCGGGCCGGGTCGAACGGCGCGAGCGGACGAGCGAAACCCCGAAGGCCGATCCGGGCAAGACGCCCCGGGCCGCCTGAGGCCGTGGGCAGGCTCGCCCGCTTCGTCTTTGCCGGCGCAGTCGGCTTCGTTGCCGATGCCGCAGCACTCTGGCTGCTTTTGGCCGTGACGCCACTCGGCCCCTTCGCCGCGCGCGTGCTGTCGATCGGCTTTGCGCTGTGCGTCACCTGGCAGATCAACCGGCACCTGACCTTTTCGCCATCGCGCCGCGGCGTGACCCAGGAGGGCGCGCGCTATGGCGGCGTCGGCATCGCCACCAGCATCGTCAACTATCTCGTCTATTGCGCCATCCTGTTCGCGCTGCCGGCGATGCCGCCGCTGGCGGCACTTGCCATCGCCTCGCTGGTGGCCATGGCGCTGTCCTTCCTCGGTTACTCCCGGCTGGTCTTCGACCGCTGAGACCGTTTGGAAATTCTACGCTGGCGGCCATCTGAAGGCGTTTTCTGCGCTTCCTACAGCGCCGCGCGTCCTTGGGACGCGCAAAGGACGCTGTAGCACTTTGATTTTGCACATGATCCTTTCCGAAATCGAGATCGATTTCGGGGTCATGTGCGGGCTCACGGACCCAAACGTCCGCTGCGCTCCGGTTCTCGAAAACACCATCATCTGACTCGCCAGAGCGAATTTCGAAACGGTCTCCCAGCGTTTGCACCAAGCGAACCGCTGCAGAGCTGTAGGCTCTGGCCGATTGGCAGAAGCCGCCAAGTTCCGTATATCGGCGGCTTGCCTTGCCGCAATTCCCAAGGGAAAGCGCTATGCGCTTTTCCCGGGAAAACCGCTACGCACTTTTCCTGGACTTGCTCGACCCGCTGGAGACCAGAAGATGCCCCTGAAAATCGCCGTCCAGATGGACCATGTCTCCACTGTCTCGATCGCCGGCGACACGTCGTTTGCGCTGTCGCTGGAAGCACAGCGGCGCGGCCATCAATTGTTCCATTACACGCCCGAGCGGCTGTCGATGCTGGGTGGCAAGGTGTTCGCCCGCATCGAGGAGATGAAGCTCCGCGACGAGAAGGGCAATCACTATACGCTGGGCGACAAGGTGCGCACCGACCTGTCGGAGATGGACGTGATCCTGCTGCGCCAGGACCCGCCCTTCGACATGAACTACATCACCACGACGCATATTCTGGAGCGCATCCACCCGAAGACATTGGTCGTCAACGACCCGGCCTGGGTGCGCAACAGCCCGGAAAAGATCTTCGTCACCGAATTCCCTGACCTGATGCCGGAAACGCTGATCACAAAGGATCCGCAGGAGGTCGCCGCCTTCCGCAAGGAATTCGGCGACATCATCGTCAAGCCGCTCTATGGCAATGGCGGCGCCGGTATCTTCCATCTCAAGGAAGACGACCGCAACCTCGCCTCGCTGCTCGAAATGTTCGGCCAGCTGTCGCGCGAGCCCTATATCGTCCAGCGCTATCTCAAAGACGTGCGCAAGGGCGACAAGCGCATCATCCTGATCGACGGCGAGGCCGTCGGCGCCATCAACCGCGTGCCGGCCGACCATGATTCGCGCTCCAACATGCATGTCGGCGGCCGCGCCGAAAAGACCGAACTGACGGAACGCGAACGCGAGATCTGCGCCCGCATCGGACCATCCCTGAAAGAACGCGGCTTTATCCTCGTCGGCATCGACGTGATCGGCGACTACATGACCGAGATCAACGTGACCTCGCCGACCGGCGTGCGCGAAGTGCAGCGTTTCGGCGGCGCCGATATTGCCAGCCTGTTCTGGGACGCCGTGGAGGGCAAGCGGAAGTAGGCGGCGGGCGGCATGTTCCTGTAATGTTCTTGCCATGACCTGAAATCTATGGTTGTCTTGTCCTGACGTCGCTCGCGGCCTGAACCACAAGGCCGAGGCGAGCCTGTATCCGGGGGCAGAGCAAAATGGTGGCGCGGGTTCGCACGGTTGCTTTCCAGGGCATCGAGGCCGTGCCGGTCGATGTCCAGGTGATGATCGCGCCGGGCAAGGTCGGCATGCAGATCGTCGGCCTGGCCGACAAGGCGGTGGCCGAAAGCCGCGAGCGGGTGCAGGCCGCGCTCCATGCGTCCGGCCTGTCGATGCCGTCGAAGAAGGTCACCGTCAACCTCGCTCCGGCCGACCTGCCCAAGGAAGGCAGCCATTACGATCTGCCGATCGCGCTCGGCCTGATGGCGGCACTCGGCGCCATCCCGGGCGACATGCTGGCCTCCTATGTCGTGCTCGGCGAATTGTCGCTCGACGGCACCATTGCCGCGGTCGCCGGCGCGCTGCCGGCTGCGATCGGCGCCAATGCCGAGGGCAAGGGGCTGATCTGCCCGTTCGGCTGCGGGCCGGAAGCGGCCTGGGCGGGCAAGGATTTCGACATTCTGGCGCCGCGCAGCCTGATTGCGATCGCCAATCATTTTCGCGGCACGCAGGTGCTGTCGCGGCCCGAGCCCGGCATCCATGTCTCGGCGCGCGACCTGCCCGACCTCTGCGACATCAAGGGCCAGGAGAGCGCCAAGCGGGCGCTGGAAGTGGCTGCGGCCGGCGGCCACAATCTCTTGATGGTCGGGCCTCCCGGTTCCGGCAAGTCGATGCTGGCGCAAAGGCTGCCGTCGATCCTGCCGCCGCTGGCGCCGAAGGAGCTTCTGGAAGTCTCGATGATCGCCTCGGTGGCCGGCGAGCTCGGCGAAGGCAAGCTCACCGACCGGCGCCCGTTCCGCGCCCCGCACCATTCGGCTTCGATGGCGGCGATGGTCGGCGGCGGCATGCGGGTCCGGCCGGGCGAGGTCTCGCTCGCCCATCACGGTGTGCTGTTCCTCGACGAATTTCCGGAGTTTTCGCCGCAAACGCTGGATGCGCTGCGCCAGCCGCTGGAGACCGGCGACTGCATGATCGCGCGCGCCAACCACCGCGTCACCTATCCGGCGCGTATCCAACTGGTGGCGGCGATGAACCCCTGCCGCTGCGGCATGGCCGGCGAACCCGGCTATCGCTGCCTGCGCGGCGAGCGCTGCCGCACCGACTACCAGGCGCGCATCTCAGGCCCGCTGCTCGACCGCATCGACCTCAGGATCGAGGTGCCGGCGGTCTCGGCCGCCGACCTGATCCGGCCTGACCGTGCCGAAAAGAGCACTGCCGTTGCGGTGCGCGTGGCCCGTGCCCGCACCATCCAGCGCGAACGCTTCGAGCGGCTGGGCGCTACGAGCGCCACCACCAACGCGCATTGCTCGCCTTCCGTCATCGAGGAGATCGCCATGCCAGATGCCGCCGGGCTCACGCTGCTCAAGGACGCCAGCGAGAAGCTCGGCTTTTCCGCGCGGGCCTACCACCGCGTCTTGAAAGTGGCGCGCACGCTGGCCGACCTCGATGCCAGCGAAACTGTCGGCCGCATCCATCTGGCCGAGGCAATTTCCTACCGCATGATGTCGGAGCGGGTGGCGCAGGCGGCTTAGGGCGACAGATCCCTTCTCCCCGTTTACGGGGAGAAGGTGCCGGCAGGCGGATGAGGGGCTGCGCCGATGCCGTTGCCTATGGCCGTGACGGAGCTCATCTTTCTTTGGATTGCGGAGGAGACGTAGAGGCCGCGCCTATCCGGCAACCGCCGCGCCGCCCCTCACCTGCCTGCCGGCATCCTTGTAACTTGTCATTTGCCGAATCCGTTATGATGGCGGATGCGGTGGCGGACGAGAGGCCGACGCATCTTTGGGCCAGGAAGCCCGTGGGAGAGCTTGGTTCTTCGTCCGCCGTTCCATCGAACCCGAAC
>NZ_JBFUEY010000024.1:0-79969 GCF_056403715.1 Mesorhizobium sp. P2_F5
TAAAGAGCTCATAGAAGAAATCTTTGCTCCAGTTTGCCCGTCGCATTTTGCTGGCGATAGGTTTGTCGAGTGGATGAGCCGTCAAGATGTTTTGCGCGAGCCTGCGGATGACGGCCAGGTTTTGTGGCGCATTGTCCTTACGGGTACGGGCGTCGTCCTCGTGGAAGACGACATCGAGGCTCCAGTGCAACTGGTTTTCGATCGTCCAGTGGGCACGAACCGTCTCAGCCAATTTCCTAGGCGTCAGCACCTTGGAGAGCGCGATATAGCGGACCGATGCGGCCGTCTTGCCATCGGCGGGAGTGCGCAGCGCCTCTATGCGGCCGATGGCCTTGAGGCCGGGAAAGGCCGGCGGCTCGCTAAGCCCGGCAAGCGGCAACACACTGGCGCGGCGCACTTCGGTGCGGCCRTGAGCGCTCTCACGTGTCTCGAAGCAGTCAACCGCATCGGCCTGCGCGAAGCTTCTCTCAGCCGCTGCAAACAAGCGGCCTCGGTTGGCCTTCAGCCCAAGGGCGTAGTGCGCCTTCTTCGCAATCAGCGCCTTGGCCGTCTCGGGTCGGCAATGCAAGGCGTCGGCCGTGACCGTGCAGCCCTTGAGATCCAGGCTCTTCAGCAGCGCCAGCGTCGCGGCGACTTCGTTGGAGGCCGGCGCTCGCATTGCCGCAATCGCCACCCTGGTCTCGGCATCCCAGACGCTCACCATCAGTGGCGGCATGAAAGCACGGCCCTTCTCGTAGCCGCGCCTGAGCGCCTTGCCGTCGATGGCCACCACGCCACGCGACGGACCAAGCCCAAGCTCGCGCCGCAGCGCCAAAACGAAAGCGCTCAGCGCCGCCGACAACTCCTCGGGATCAATCAGTCGGAACACCCGGCTGAACGTATCGTGGCTCGGACACCCATGCTTCAACTCGACGATCTCTTTGAGTTCGTCTTCCCGACCCTCCACGAACTCTGCAATATCTACGCAGCTTTTGGCTCCGCACAGCGTTGCCGCCAACGCCACAAACAGAACCTCCGCAAGATTATGCCGTGCATTGATGTCGCGCGGATCGCGTACTTCTCGCAGGATCGACAAAACCAACGGCACTGCGGCCTCCTCTGCTTCGAGAAAGCCTCTCGTGTTCCGGGCTGCGGATGCCTCGATGGCCTGGGAGGGGCAGTCATGAGAAGCGGATTGACGAAATTCATCGTGGCCGTCGCGGCACTGCAGGCCATGCAGCCGGCATTTGCGGCGCCGTGCAACTGGACCGCAGAAATGGAGGAGGATGAAGGCGGCAGCGTGCTGACGGCTTCGGTGTGCGGCGGGCCGAAGGCCGATGCGCATCTGATGCTGGTCTGTTTCGACAAGCCGGTGCTGAGCTACGATCTCGGCACCGCTGGCCAGCAGCTGGAGCCCGGCATCAGCGGCTCCTTCACCTTCAAGGGCGGCGACAAGAGCGTGACGAAGAAACTCGACCTCGAGGCGATGTACAATTATTTCACGACCGAACTGAGCAAGGGCGACCCCCTGCTTGCCTTGCTGCGCGGCAAGGGCGACGTCACGGTTACGGCCGACAAATATGGCGAGAACAGTTTTCCGCTGACCGGCTCGAGTGCCGCCATCGGCAAGGTGCTGGCGCAGTGTGGCAAAGGTTCAGCCGGCGACGCAGACTGAGCCTCCTCTACTTTCGACCGCGCAGCCTGTCCCTCGCCTCCATCAGGGCGAAGCCAAGCAGGTTTTCGCCGCGCCACAACAGCGGGTTGCCGGCGCTCGTCATCGGCGGCCAGGCCAATGCCCCAGATCCGGTCGACCGGGCTTGCCTCGACCGGAACCTGATCGCCGGTCGACAGCAGAAACGCGCTGAGCGCCTTGTGCTGCCGGAATTTCTCAAAACTCCCCTCGGTGACGAGGCGGTATTTCTCCGCATCCCACCGCGCCGCATCGAAGCGGCTGACTTGCCGTCCGAGCTGCTTGGCCTGCCTGGGGCTGCCCGCGCTGAGGATCTGCGTTGCCGTCTGATCGTCGCCGAACAGGCGCGCCTTGCCGGCCATCATCCAGTGCTCGGCGGTCGGATAGGTCAGGCCGCCGACGCTGAACGGCGCCGGCCACCACTGGCTGAGGCAGGACGTGGTGATGCGTCCGTCCTTCGACGGCTGGTGTCCCCAGAAGAACAGCAGCTTCGCGCGGGATTTTGCGCGGAAGGCTGCTTCGAGCCACGAACGATCGTAGGTCATGGGAACGCCCTTTGAGTCCTCGGATATTTGACCCATGTCCGCGACCAATCGAATTCGCTAAAATCGAGTCTGACGAGAAATCTGGATACAACAGAATGGACATTCCGGACAGCATGAAGGCCGAGCTGGGAGCCTGGAACAATGGCGACGGCATCGATTTGCAAGGCTGGGTTTGCTGCGAAGGCCGATTTGCGCTCGCGGTAGGATACAGCACCGTCTTCTGGCCGGAGTTCACAGAGTTCGAAGGCTACGTGCTGATGAAAGGGTTCAGCGAGGAGGGTCTGAGAAGTTTCGAACACAACCCCAAGGCCACACGAGAATCCGTCGAAGCGGTGATGAACCACCTGCACATAGCCGACATTCAGGCCTACGCCGCCGCCGACATCTCGCGCGACAAGCTGGTGTTCCTCGGCTCGATCCTCAAGGAGATCTACCAGGCCAAGCTGCAGTGGCAGTTTCCGAACCGAAGGTTTGTCGTCGAGTTTTTCACTCCCGATTCCGAAGACCTGCCCGATTCCGAAGATCTGTATGACTATCAGCTGACTTTCTGGCAGGCAGATCAAGAGCAGCAAAGTCAAAGCGTGTGACCTTGGCCCCAATTCATCAAGCTGTGTAGATCGGATTTGAAGGCGCCACCTCGCCCTGCGAAACGCCGTTGCACCGGCAGCGGAAGCACTGAGGGAGTTCGTTCGCCGGTGTAGAACCCCTCCCCGCCCCTTGCGTCTTACCCCGCGATTGACCAATCTCGCCGACACTGTCATGAGCCGCGGTCGGGGGGATCGCATATGCCTACGCTCTATGCACTGAAACCGGCCTTTCAGGCCAGGTTGCGGCCGCTGGCCGACCGGCTGGCCGGCGCCGGCGTCACCGCCAACCAGATCACGCTTCTCGCCGCCGCGCTGTCCATCGCCACCAGCCTAGTGGTCGTCGTCCTTGCCAGCTATCCCTTGGTTTTCCTTTTGATGCCGGTGGTGCTGTTCGTGCGCATGGCGCTCAACGCCATCGACGGGATGCTGGCCAGGGAACATGCACAGGCCTCAAAGCTCGGCATGTATCTCAACGAACTCTGCGACGTCGTCTCCGACCTAGCGCTGATCCTGGCCTTTGCCACCTTGTTTCCGGCCTGGGGTGTCGTCGCCTTCGCCATCGCGGCCATGCTTGCCGAGTTCGCCGGCGTGCTCGGTGTCGCCGCCGGCAGCGGGCGCAACTATGCCGGGCCGTTCGGCAAGAGCGACCGGGCGCTGGCGCTCGGCGTCATCGCGTTCCTCATCGCCTGCGGCCTGTGGGTCGAGACGATCGCGCCCTTTGTGTTTCCGGTCTTGGCTACACTGACTGTGGTAACCGCCATCAACCGGATACGCGGCGGCCTTAGAGCGGACGGCACCTGATGCCCAAGCGTCAGCAGCCCGACCGCCAGGGAGAAACCATGATCCACCAGACCATCGCCGCAGCAGCACCGGCAAGCCTCGAGCGCGTGGCGCAGGAGCGCACCTTCAAAACTCACGACGGCACCGAGATCTTCTACCGCGACTGGCCGGCCGTCGGGCCGACTCCCAAGGGCGCGATCCTGCTGTTCCATCGCGGCCACGAGCATGGCGGACGCATGGCGCATCTGGTCGACGAGCTCGCCATGCCCGACCATGCCTTCTACGCCTGGGACGCGCGCGGCAATGGCCGCTCGGCCGGCGAGCGCGGCTATGCCCCCTCCTTTGCCGCCCTGGTGCGCGACATCGACTGCCTGGTCCGCGAGATGGGCAAAGACGGTTTTGGCCAGCACGACATCGCACTGATCGCGCAATCCTTCGGCGCGGTTCTCGCCGCCGCCTGGGTGCATGACTATGCGCCCGACATCCGCGCGCTGGTGGTTGCCTCGCCGGCCTTTTCAGTCAAGCTTTACGTACCCTTCGCCAAGGAGGGCATTGCGCTGTGGCAGAAGCTCAAGGGCCGCTTCTTCGTCAATTCCTACGTCAAGGCGAAGTTCCTGACTCATGATGCCGAGCGCATCGCCTCCTTCGACGCCGATCAGCTGATCACCCGGCCGATCGCGTCCAACATCCTGGTCGAACTCTACGACCATGCCGCCCGCATCGTCTCGGACGCCCGCGCCATCACCGTGCCGACGCAGCTCCTGATCTCCGGCGCCGACTGGGTGGTGCGGCATGGACCGCAGCACGAGTTCTTCGTCAATCTCGGCAGCAGCGCCAAGGAGCGGCATGTGCTGCCCGGCTTCTTCCACGACACGCTGGGCGAGCGCGGCCGCAAGCAGGCGCTCGACCTGATCCGGCCGTTCCTCGAAAAGCAGTTCGCAGCGCCGGAGAAGACGATCGACCTGACCTCAGCCGACCGCGTCGGCTACACCCGCGACGAGGCCGAGAAGCTGGCCTCGCCGCTGGCGCTGCTGTCGCCAAAAGGCCTTTACTGGGCGATGAGCCGTGCCTCGATCCGCATGGGCGCCTGGCTGTCGTCGGGGATGAAGACAGGCATTGCCACCGGCTTCGATTCCGGCTCGACGCTCGACTATGTCTACGAGAACGACGCGCGCGGCACCGGCTTCATCGGCCGCATGATCGACCGCACCTTCCTCGACGCCATCGGCTGGCGCGGCATCCGCCAGCGCAAGCTGCATCTCGAAGAATTGATCGGCAACGCTGTCGCCAGCCTGAAGGCCGCAGGCCGCCCCGTCCACATGCTCGACATCGCCGCAGGTCACGGTCGCTATGTGCTCGATGCCGTGGCCAAATGCACCGAGCCACCGGCAAGCGTGCGGCTACAGGACTATTCCGAGCTCAATGTCGGGCTCGGCTCGAAGCTGATCGCAGAGCGGAATCTGCCGACCAGCGTTACCTTCCACCAGGCCGATGCCTTCGATGCCAAAATGCTGGCCGGGCTAGAACCGGCGCCGGACCTCGCCATCGTCTCCGGCCTCTACGAATTGTTCGCCGACAATGCGATGATTTCGCGCTCGCTCGGCGGGTTGGCCAGCACCATGCAGCCCGGCAGCCTGCTGATCTACACCAACCAGCCATGGCATCCGCAGCTGGAGATGATCGCGCGCAGCCTGACCTCGCATCGCGGCGGCCAGGCCTGGGTGATGCGGCGGCGCACGCAAGGCGAGATGGACCAGCTGGTGATGGCGGCCGGTTTCGAGAAGATCGACCAGCGCATCGACCAATGGGGCATCTTCACCGTTTCAGTCGCACGGCGCGTCTGAAACGATGGCGCTGGCTGCCACCGACCCTGCCCCTGCCCCGGCGCGGGAACCCTATTCCGGTATCGTGCTGAGGGCCGCCCTCTGGCTGGCCCTGCTGGCGCCGTTCTTCTATTCGACCTATGGCTTCGCCAACTGGCTGGCATCGCGGCGCGACCATGTCGGCAGCATCGTTTTTGCCTGGGAACACGCCATTCCCTTCCTCGCCTGGACGATCGTGCCCTACTGGTCGATCAATCTGTTCTACGGCCTGTCGCTGCTGCTCAACACGAGCAGGCGCGGCGCCGACCGTCTCGCCGGCCGCTATCTCACGGCGCAGATCATTGCCGTCTCCTGCTTCGTCCTGTTTCCGCTGACGGCGACCTTCGTGCGGCCGACAACCACCGGCCTGCCGGGTTTTCTCTTCGCGGTGCTCGGCGGTTTCGACAAACCGTTCAACCAGGCGCCATCCCTGCACATCGCGCTCCTGGTGATCATCTGGGATCACTGGCGTCACGTTATCGCACGCCACCGTCTCGGCGCCATTCTCGGACCCGTCTGGCACGTCTGGTGCTTCCTCATCGGCGCTTCGGTGCTGACGACATGGCAGCATCATTTCATCGACATTCCGACCGGCGCGCTGCTCGGCCTCTTTGCGCTGTGGCTGTTTCCTGCGAAAGGCGAATTGCCGTTCTGGGGCTTCCGACCGAGCACCGACCCAAAGGCGCGGCGACTGGCGGGATATTATGCGCTCGGTGCCGCCCTCGCCCTGGCGGCCGCTGCCGCGGGCGCCTCCTTCTCCGCCGTCTCGTTCATCCTGTTGTGGCCGTCGCTCGCGTTGGCCATCGTCGCGTTCGCCTATGCCGGGGCCGGCGCCAAAGTGTTCCAGAAGGCAGCCGATGGCGGCGTCTCGCTTGCCAGTCGCATCCTGCTCCTGCCCTACCGGCTTGGCGCCCGGATCAATGTGTGGGCGTGGACCCGCCAGTTGATGCCGCAAGCGGAGATCACCGACGGCGTTTTCTTCGGCCGGTTTCCCACCGCCGGAGAGGCCAACCGCTTCGGCACGGTGATCGATCTTGCCGGCGAGATGGAACGGCCACGCGGCGTCACCTGCCGTTGGATCAGCTACGCCACGCTCGACCTCGTGGAGCCGCCGCATGACAGGCTGGAGCGAGCGGTGGCGGCGATCGAGCTGGCGCGCCGGCGCGGCACCGTACTGGTCTGCTGCGCGCTCGGCTTCCAGCGCAGTGCGGCAATCGTCGCCGACTGGCTGGTGGTGACCGGCCGCTCGCACACAGCCGCACAGGCGCGCAACAAACTCGCCGCGTCGGGCAGGCCCGTGCATCTTCACAGCGGGCTGGAAGAACCGACATGAGTGGACCGGCATGAACGACGAGGCCTATCACGACAAGGCAGAGGCTTTCGCCGCCGGGCTGATGGTGCAGGCGGTGTGGCCGATCCTGCTGGTGGTGGCCGCCGTAATGGCGGCGCCGATCATCGGCCTGGTGGCCGGGCCGCAGGCGACCGCGCTGTCGGCGGCGGCCTGGCTGGTCGCGGCGGCGAGTGCCGTGAGCACGCTGGCTCTTTCGGCCTTGCTTTTATTCGACGCGCTGCTGTTCCGGCTGATGGCCAGCCACGCCAGCGAGGCCGCCGGCGGCGCCGTGGTCGACGATGTACTGGCGCGCATGCGCCTGAAGCCCACCCCTGCCGGCGGCCGGTCGCTCGACCATCGCATGGCAGGCACACGCCGCCTGCTGACAAGGCAGCGCATGGCGCTCGCCGTGTTTGCGGCGGCATCCCTTTTCGCAGCGTTTGTTTGAGCCATGACAAAACTTCACCTTCGCGCCAACACCTTCACCTTGCTGCAGACGGTGACCTCGGTCGGCCTGTCGGCGGCGGCCTGGGTGGTGACCGGTGTGCGGCCGATCTGGAACGGCAGCCAGCCGTCGGAGCGCCAGCGCATCTACTTTGCCAACCATGCCAGCCATGGCGACTTCATCCTGCTGTCGGCCTGTCTCAGCGAAAAGGTGCGCGCTCGCACGCATGCCGTCGCTGCGGCCGAATATTGGGGCAAGTCGCGGCTGCGCCGCTTCATTGCCGAGGACATGCTGTCTTCCGTGCTCATCCACCGGCAATGGACCGACGAGACGCAGAACCCGATCTCGATCATGCTGTCGGTGCTCGATGATGGCCATTCGCTGATCCTGTTTCCGGAGGGCACACGCAACACGACGAAGGCGGATCTGCTGCCGTTCCGCTCCGGTCTCTACAATCTGTCGATGGCGCGGCCCGATGTCGAACTCATCCCGTGCTGGATCGAGAACATGTCGCGCGTGCTGCCCAAGGGCCAGTTCCTGCCGGTGCCGCTTCTGTGCCGCGTCGTCTTCGGTCCGCCGGTGGCGATAGGTCCTGGCGAAGAGCGCCGCGCCTTCCTTGAGCGCGCGCGCCAGACGCTGCTGTCGCTCGACCCGCGCCCCGATCGGGACGACTAGCCATGACCAGCCAAAGAGACTTCGCATGACCCTGCCGCCAATGCATGAGACGGTCATCCTGCTGGTCGGCCTGATCTGCGTGCTGACCACGGCGAGCATCGTTGCCGGCACCCTGTCGTGGCGGGCGCCGAAGCCGCTGCCCTCGACGCTCGTCAACCTCAACCAGCGCATCAATGCCTGGTGGGTGATGGTGGTGGCGATCACCGTTGCCTTCTTCTTCGGCCGCACCGGCATGACCATCCTGTTTGCGCTGATTTCGTTTGCGGCGCTGCGCGAATTCGTGACGCTGACGCACAGCCGGCGCAGCGACCACTGGGTGTTGCTCGGCATGTTCGGCATCATCATCCCCTTCCAGTACTGGCTGGTGTGGACCGCCTGGTATGGGCTGTTCACCATCTTCATCCCGGTCTACTGCTTCCTCTTGATGCCGGCGATCACGGCGCTCAACGGCGACACCGAGCGCTTCCTCGAGCGCGTGTCGGCGCAGCAATGGGCGGTCATGATCTCGGTCTACTGCGTCAGCCATGTTCCGGCGCTGCTGACGCTCAACGTGCCCGAAGGTCGCAATCTCCTGCTCATCGCCTTCCTGATCATCACCGTGCAAGGCAGCGACGTGCTGCAATACATTTTCGGCAAGCTGTTCGGCCGACATCTGCTGTCGCCCTCCGTCTCGCCGTCAAAGACCTGGGAAGGGCTGATCGGCGGACTGGTCGCGTCGAGCCTGCTCGGTGCGTTGTTGTCGTTCCTGACGCCGTTCTCGCCGCTGGCGGCGGCAGGCGTCGCCTTCATCGCCTGCCTGATGGGATTTCTCGGCGGGCTGGTCGCGTCGGCCATCAAGCGCGACCAGGGGGTCAAGGACTGGGGCCATTTGATCGAGGGCCATGGCGGCATGATGGACCGCGCCGACAGCCTGGTCTTTGCCGCCCCCGTGTTCTTCCACATCGTCCGCTATTTCTGGACGGTGTGAGGGGGAGCACTTAGACGCCTCTATGCCTAAACCTTAATACAGATTTGACTGGCGATTTCACTCTAAGCTCTGCTAAGCCTCGTGCACTGGAGATTGCTGGCGCTTTGCTTGGCGGGTGGGAGTGATGACTTACAAGGCGCGCCAGATATGGTTTTGCGCGGCGCTCTCGTTGGCGTTGTTGAGCAACCCCGCGTGGTCAGCTGAAAAAAATGGTAGTCGTGAGCCGGCCGCCAAAGACGCAGCTCTTGGCTATCTACGATCGCTGCCGCACGACGGGAAAATCTACGTTTGGCCAACATGGCGTCGGCCATACGAAGTTGTAGCGGCTCATCTGAACGTAAGCAGTTCGATCGAGCGATATAAAGTCCTCAGGGGCGATCTAAATGGTCTTTTCCCGGCCTTCGGTACGGCCCAAATTTCCATAATCGCTGCCGACGGCGCAAACTGGCAAAACGATATAACGTCAGCCTTAGCCAACTCCGCCCTGCTGCCATCCTACAAGGACTTCGTTGCAACAGCGAAGGTTGGCCAAAACGGATGTACCGCATATAAATTTCTTAGCAGAGGCACCTGGGCTTCCGTAGGAGTCATCCTCATAGACGAGGCCATCTTCCGCGAAAAAGCGGAGGCAATGCTTGATGGTTGCGTCCACACCGCGCTTGATTATTTGCAGGGCTTTCCGACGAGGGATAGGTACTTCGATTACCTGACACTTCCTGATGCGACGATTCGGGGCTTGGTGATTGAAGCGATTTACAAATGTGCTGCCGAAGAAGTAGACGGAACTCCGGAGCCAGAAGAAAGAACCAAGGATGGTTTGGCGCCACTTCCTTCGCTAGATTGCATCACGGCCAAGGTGGCTGAATAGGGTTGGCCAATTTTCTCTGGCAAGCTGGTGGGCCGGCCGTCAAGTGCGACCAAGCCGGGCCATCTCGTCGAAGGCCATGGCGGCATGATGGATCGCGCCGACAGCCTGGTCTTCGCCGCGCCCGTGTTCTTTCACATCGTCCGCTATTTCTGGACGGTGTGAAAGAACAGGTCCGGTCTGGATTGGCCTACCGACTAAGATCGAGCGCCGCGCTCAGATCGCCCATCGGCGGCTGGTCGTTGTTGCGCAGCGCCTTGTCGCGGGCGACGATGCCGGGCAGCACCGGCAGATCGTAACGCGCGGTGATGAAGCGCAGAATCGACGTGGTGTCGTATTGCGTGTGATCGACCATGCCCATCCTGGCATAGGGCGAGATGATGAAGGCCGGGATGCGGTTGCCCGGGCCCCAGCGGTCGGCCTTGGGCGGCGCGACATGATCCCAGAAGCCGCCATTCTCGTCATAGGTGACGACAACCAGCATATGCGGCCATTGCGGGCTCTTCTCGAGATGCGCGACGAGGTCGGCCAGATGCTGGTCGCCTGAGGTGACATCGGCATAGCCGCTGTGCTCGTTGAGGTTGCCCTGCGGCTTGTAGAAGGACACGGCGGGCAGCTTGCCGTCGTCGATCGCCTTGATGAACTCGGTGCCGCCAAGGCCGCCGTCTCTCAGGTGTTCGGCGCGGGCGGCCGTGCCCGGCGCATAAGCCGCGAAATAGTTGAAGGGCTGGTGATGGAACTGGAAGTTCGGCACCGGCGTCGCATTCTTGCCGTCGAGTGTGGCCTGCCAGGCGCCGGCATACCAGGCCCAGTCGACGCCCTTTAGCGACAGCAGGTCACCGATGGTGATGTCGTGCTGTGGCGGCAGCGTGGTCGGCTGCGCCGGGTCGGCAAGTGCTGCGTCACCGCCTGCGACCGGCTTGTTGTTGCTCGGCTGGTAGGGCGGCTGCATGGTGTTGACGGCGTAGAAATCGGGTGTGATGGCGCCGTCACTGACGAATTTCGGCACGCCGCCGAGTGCCGAAGGCGGCGAATTGTCGGCGATCTTGAGCGTCTTGCCATCGGCGTCGACGACGGCGATCTGGTCCTTGACCGGGCTCTTGTCGGCGTTGGGATAGACCGGCACGCAGGCGCAGGCGAGCATGAAATGGTTGAGGAAGGAACCGCCAAAGGCGCCCTGGAAGAAATTGTCGGCCAGCACGTATTTCTTGCCGACCGCCCACATCGGCAGCACCGAGCCGTCATAATGGCCCATGACGAGACCGCCGGAATCGGCCCAGGCGACGAACTTGTCGTTCTTGCCGCCGTCGATCTGCATCTGCTCCTGGTAGAAGCGATGCCAAAGATCATGGGTGATGACCCCGGTATTCTCGTTAAAACCCTTGGGATCGTCGATGGCGAAGACGGCATTGGCGAGATGCGCGGTCTGTGCTTCCGTCACCGCCGGCGTCACGCCCTTGCCGGTGAGTCCACCCCAGGCCGGCGGCAATTCGGTCAGCGGTTGGCCGTCGCGGTCGAGCTGGCGCGCCTGGCTGGCCGTCACATTCGACAGGCCGTTGGCGCCGGGAAAGCCGCCATAGAGGTTATCGAAGCTGCGGTTCTCGGCATAGATGACGACGACCGTATCGATCTTGTCATAGCCGGCGGGCGCGGCATGAACGGCGCCTGCCGCGACAAGGGGGGCAAGGGCCGAGCCGGCTAGATAGAGGGAAGTGAGGAGCTTGAGCCTCGTCATGATGGAAAACCTCGTGGCTTGGAACAATGGCTGGAGGAGCAGCGCGACAAAACCGGACCTTTTCGCGCGGCACGCCAAATTAGGGCCACCGCCTTGTCACCTTTGTGACGTTTTCCAAGCCGGCGAACACGGTTGCGTGAGCAGGCGGCGCGGTCATCAATCCGTAGCAGTGCGGTTTTAAGCCCGGACGAAACCGGACCGAATGAGATGACGGCGCAACACTGGGCAAGGTGGGGGAAAAGCCGGGCGATCGCCATCGGCGCGGCAGCGCTGCTCAGTCTTGCGGCGCCAGCACGTGCGGCAGGCGCCGACGGCGCCCATCCCGGGCCGATGTCGCGCAGCGACGCCTATGCCAGGGCGGCGGCACTGACCGCGCTCGGCCGCAAGATGTTCTTCGATACGTCGCTGTCCGCGTCGGGCCTGCAGGCTTGCTCGTCCTGCCATGATCCGCATCACGCCTTTGGCCCGGCTTCAGCGGGACCGGTCGAGATGGGCGGACCGGAGATGGACCAGCCGGGACTGCGCGCCGTGCCGTCGCTGCGCTATCTGCAGGCGGTTCCGGCGTTCAGCGAGCATTTCTACGATTCCGAGGACGAGGGCGACGAGAGCGTCGACAATGGTGCCACCGGCGGCCTGACCTGGGACGGCCGCGCCGACCACGGCAAGGACCAGGCGCGGATCCCGCTTTTGTCGCCGTTCGAGATGGCCAACATGGATGGCGATGCCGTCGCCGCTGCCTTGCGCAAGGCCGCCTATGCAGGCGAGATCAAGGTGGTCTTTGGCGAGACTGTCTTCGACCGTCCGGACGATGCTTTCGAGGCCGCCGTCGAGGCGCTCGGCACATTCGAGCAGAGTGCTACAGATTTCTATCCGTACTCCAGCCGCTACGACGCCTTCCTTGCCGGCAAGGCGACGCTGAGCGCACAGGAATTGCACGGGCGCTCCCTGTTCGAGGACGAGACCAAGGGCAATTGTGCCAGCTGCCATCTCAGCGAACCGGCCAATGACGGCGAGCCGCCGCAATTCACCGATTTCGGTTTCCTCGGCATCGGCGTGCCGCGCAATCCGGCCATCCCGGCCAATGCCGATCCGACCTATTTCGACCTCGGCCTGTGCGGTCCGCTGAGGACCGATCTCAAGGGCCGGAGGGAGTATTGCGGCCTGTTTCGCACGCCGACGCTGCGCAACGTAGCGCTGAAGAAGAGCTTCTTCCACAATGGCTATTTCCACACACTGCGCGGGGCGGTCGCCTTCTATGCCAGCCGCGACAGCGATCCCGGCCGCTGGTACCCGAGGAATGCCGACGGTACGGTCCGGCAAAATGACGATCTGCCGAAGGCTTACTGGGCCAATCTCAACCAGGACCCGCCCTTCGGCCGGAAGCCCGGCGGCAAGCCGGCGCTGACCGATCCCGAAATCGACGACATCGTCGCCTTTCTGCAGACATTGACCGATGCCGACCAACTGGCGGGTGCTGCGCGGACGCATTAAGCCTCGATTGCCGGCCTCGCCTCGTGGTCAGTCGCGGATCGCGCGGCCCGCCTGCTGCAGCAGTTCAAAAGCGGCGTAGCGCTTGTCGTGCCAGGGCATGAGATCGCCGCCAGCCGGGCGATAGATATCGCCGATGCGCGACATACCGGTCATCGCGGCAATCACATCCGGATAGGTTCCGGCCGCCACCGCGGCCAATACGGCCGAGCCGAGCAGCACCGGCTCCGGCGAGGTCGAGCCGGCGACGGTCAGCCCTGTGGTGTCAGCCAGCAGTTGGCGCACCAATTCGCTTTGCGCAGCGCCGCCGCTGACAACGATGGTATCGATGGCGATGCCTTTGTTGGCCATCGCCGCCAGGATCTGGCGCACGCCATAGCCGATGCCCAGCAGGCCGGCGACATAGAGCGCGACGAGACTGTCGGGCGACGTGTCCATGCCCAGCCCGGCGATGAGCGCCTTGGCCTCGGGGTCGGCGAAGGGCGAGCGATTGCCGAGGAATTCCGGCACGACATGCAGTCCTTCGGCAAGGCGCGCCGCCGAGGACAGATCGGCGGCTTGCGTTGCCGCCTGCCGGCCCAGCCAGGCCGCGAGGCTGAGCCCTTCCGCCTTGGCTCTTGCGGCTGCCTCTGCCGCAGCCGGATGCAAGCCGATGAGATGATCGATCGCCGCGCCCGCCGCCGACTGACCGCCTTCGTTGAGCCAGAGCCCCGGCACCATCGAGGAGAAATACGGCCCCCAGACACCGGGCACGAAGGACGGCTCGCTGGTGCTGGCCATGGTGCAGGCCGAGGTGCCGAAGACATAGGCCATGCGCGACTGCAGCGTGCCGACCGAACCGGTGCCGCCGACGGTGCCGACACCGCCGGCATGGGCGTCGATCAGGCCGGCTGCGACCGGTGTTCCCGGCAGCAGGCCGAGATTGGCCGCGGCCGCTTCGGTCAGGCCCTTCGCCAGCGCGGTGCCGCCCTCGACCACTTCCGTGCCGATGCGGGCAAAGCCTTCGTCGGCGAGCACGCCGAGGCCAATGGCGCGGAAATAGGCGTCGTCCCAGCGCCGCTCATGGCCGAGATAGGTCCATTTGCAAGTCAGCGTGCAGATCGAGCGTGCCAGGCTGCCGGTAGAGCGCCAGCTCAGATAGTCGGTCAGGTCGAAGAAATGCTCGGCCGCGTCGAAGGTATCGGGCAGGTTTTCCCGCAACCACAAAAGCTTCGGCGTTTCCATCTCCGGCGAAATCGTGCCGCCGACATAGTCGAGCACGGCGTGCTTGCCGGCATTGATCCGCTGCGTCTGGTCGAGTGCACGGTGGTCCATCCAGACGATGATGTTGCGCTGGGCGTCGCCGGAACGGCCGACCGGCAAAGGCGCGCCACCCTGCCCGACGACGACCAGCGAACAGGTGGCGTCGAAGCCGATGCCGGCAATGTCGCGCCCGGCGAGCCCTGACTTCGTCACCGCCTCGCGCACGCTGGCGCAGACCGCGCGCCAGATGTCCTCGCTCGACTGCTCGGCGATTTCACCGGGCTCGAGGAACAGCGCGATGTCGCGCTTGGCCGAGGCGAGCATCGTGCCGTTGATATCGAACACCCCTGCCCTGGCGCTGCCGGTGCCGACGTCGATGCCGAGGAAGTGGGAAGGCATTTGGAACCTCAAGGAATTAGCGAATAGCGAATAGCGAATAGCGAATAGCGAATAGCGAATAGCGAATAGCGAATAGAAATTGCGCCCCCTATTCGCTACTCGCTACTCCCTATTCGCTCTTTTACAAATCATTGCTCTGCGGCAGAATCACCAGATCGCGAATGGTGACGTTCCTCGGCCGCGTCAGCATGAACATCACGGCTTCGGCGACCTCGACCGGCTGAATCAGGCCGCCCTTGGCCAGTTCATCATCGAGCTTATCCTTCGGCCAGTCGCTGATCAGCGCTGTCACCACTGGCCCCGGCTGCACCGCGCCGACGCGCAGGCCGTACGGGGCGACCTGCCGGCGCACCGTGTGGACGAAGGCCTGCACGGCATGTTTGGACGCGGTGTAGATCGGCTCCCAGACCACCGGCACCAGCCCGGCGATCGAGCTTGTGACGATGATGTCACCGGTCTTGCGTCCGACCATATGCGGCAGCACGGCGTGTATGGAGCGGAACACCGCGTTGATGTTGAGGTTCAGCACGCGGTCCCATGTATCGGGATCGCCGTCGAGCACCGGACCGCCGACATAGGCGCCGGCATTGGCGTGGAAGATGTCGAGCTGGCCGGCCCTCTCCAGGATTTGCGGCATCATCGTGGCGACGCTGGACGGCTTCATCAGATCGATCACCAACGGGATCGCGTTGGGGCCGAGTTCGGCGCAGACGCTCTTCAAGGCGTCTTCGGCGCGATCGACGAGCACGACGCGCACACTGGCGGCAATCAGCGCTCGGGCGCATTCCAGCCCGATGCCCGACGCCGCGCCGGTGATCGCCGCGACCTTTCCACTCAAATCCTGAGCCATTCTCTTTGTCCTCGTATTGTCAGTTGGTTCAGGCGCGGCCGTGGGAAACCCGCGAGCGGCGTGCCAGAGAGTCGACGATGACCGCGATCGCCAGAACGGCGCCGGTGATCATGTAGCGAAGTGACGATGACAGATCGAGCAAGGTCAGCCCACTGGCGATCGACTGGATGACGATGATGCCGAGCAGCGCGGAGTATGCGCTGCCGCGACCGCCGAACAGGCTGGTGCCGCCGATGACTGCCGCCGCGATGGCGTTGAGGTTGACGTCGCCGGTGCCGGCCTGCTGGCTGGCAGAGGCCAGCCGCGCCGCCGACAGCACGCCGCCAAGGGCCGCGAACATCGAACACATGACGAAGGCGCTGAGATAGATCGAGCGCACCTTGATACCGGCGCGACGTGCGGCTTCGCGGTTGCCGCCGACGGCCGTCATCGAGCGGCCCCATTGTGTGCGGGTCAGCGCATAGTTCATCGCTACCACCAGGCCGACGAACAGGCCGAACATCCACGGTATGCCGCGCGCCTGGTTGAGATAACCGACGATCAGCTCGAGCAGGATGGTCAGGGCGGCGACGCGCACGATGAGACCGCCGACCGACGGCGCCGACAGGTTCACGGCGCGGCGGCGGCTGACCGTGCGCAGGCCGGTGATCAGCATGACGATGCCGGGCAGTGCCGCCAGCGCATAGGACAGCCAGTCCGGCATGACCAGCAGCTGGCCGAAATTCACCAGGTTCGAGCCATAGGGCAGATTGATCGAACCAGTGGAGCCTAGGATGTACAGCTGCAGGCCGAGCACGGCGAGCAGGCCGGCCAGCGTTGAGACGAAGCTCGGCATGCCGAGCCGGTTGAACAGCAAGGCATAGAGCGCGCCGATGAAGCCACCGACGGCGAGCGCGGCGAGGATGGCCAGCGCCACCGGCCAGCCCTGGTTGACCCACAGCGTGCCGACCATGGCGGAGGCAAAGCCGCTGATCGAGCCGACCGACAGGTCGATCTCGCCGACCATCAGCACACAGACGATGCCGAGTGCGATAACGCCGACAGTCGAGCAGTCGAACAGCAGATTGACGAGATTGCTCGACGAGACGAACACCGGATTAAGCGCAGTGAACACGCTCCAGATGATGACCAATCCAACGATCACCGGCAGCGAGCCGAGGTCACCGGAGCGGACGCGGTCGAAGAAGGCGCTGATCGCGCCACCGACGCCGGCCTGGTGCTTGACGCGCACGTCGCTGCGATCGAGTGCCGTCGACGCGGAGGTGTCCTGCTTGGGCTCTGCGCTCATGGCCGCTGCTCCTGTGATTGCGCCTGTGCCGCCTTGCGCCGTTCGGCGCGGCGCGACACCGCATTGTTGGCGGCGCCGGTGATGGCGCTGACCAGTTCCTGGTTCGAGGCGTCGGGTTCGAAGACGCCGTTGTTGCGGCCGAGTCTGAGCACGACAATGCGGTCGGCGACGGCGCGCACGTCTTCCATATTGTGGCTGATCATCAGCACGCCGAGGCCGCGTTCGCGGACCCGGTCGATGAGGTTCAGCACTTCCGCCGTCTGGGCGACGCCAAGGGCGGCGGTCGGCTCATCGAGCAGGATGACCTTGGGATCGAGCAGCAGCGAGCGGGCGATCGCCACGGTCTGGCGCTGGCCGCCGGACAGCGAGGCAACCGCCTCGCGGACGCTTGGAATGCGCGCCGACAATTCGTTGAGCAGCGTCCAGGCGCGGATCTCCATCGCCACCTCGTCCAGCCGCAGCGGGTTGAGCTCCTTGCCGAGAAAGATGTTGGCGACGACATCGAGGTTCTCGCACAGCGCCAGATCCTGGAAGACGGTGGCGATGCCGAGCGTCAGCGCCGCACTCGGGTCGGGCATGGTCACTTGCTTGCCGCGGAAATTGATGGTGCCCGAACTCGGCTGATGGACGCCGGCCAGGATCTTGACCAGCGTCGACTTGCCGGCGCCATTGTCGCCGACCAGCGCCACCACCTCGCCGGCATGGACATCGAGATCGATATCGGTGAGCGCCGAAACGGCGCCGAAATTCTTCGAAATGCCGCGCAGGCTGAGCACCAGCTCGCCTGCCGAAACCGGTCCGTCAGAGATGTCAGACATTGTGGCAAACCTTTCCGGATGACCGGTCAAGAGTGACTGCGAACTTCCGGCCGCCGCAAAGGCGGCCGGAAGGCCGGATCAGGATCTACGTCTTCCTTTTATGCATGTCGTTATCCCAAAACCGCTGCGCACTTTTGGGCGGCATGCATTGTTCAGTTGGTGATGCCGAGCTTCTTGCAGCCTTCGGCGTAACGGTCGACGCAAAGCTCTTCGGCGGTGTTGATCTTCTTGTCGATGATCTCGGCCTTGAGGTTTTCCTGCGTCACCACCGCCGGCGTGAACAGCTGCGAGGGGGTGTCGTAGAGGGTCATTTCAGCCTTCGGCGTCTCGCCCGACAGAAGCTGGACGGCGACGTTGGCGGCAGCGGCCGCAACGATCTCGCTCGGCTTGGAGATGGTGTTGTACTGGTCGCCGGCGATGATCAGCTGCAGTGCGGCAATCGTCGCATCATTGCCGGTGACCGGCGGCACCGGATCGACGCCGGCTGCCTTGAAGGCGGCGATGGCGCCGCCGCCAGTGCCGTCATTGGCGGCAACGACGCCGACGATCTGCGTGGAGAAGCGTGTGATCTGGCCGCTTGCCCATTGCTGCGCCTTCGGCGGCGCCCATTCCGGCGTGTCGTATTCGGCCAGGATCTTGTAGCCGCTGTTGTCGAGGCTCGAATGAATGCCCTTCTTGATCAGCCCGGCTGCCGCGTCGGTCGGCGAGCCGTTGATCTGCAGCAGGCCGCCGCTGGCGGGATCGACCTTCAGCCCCTTGAGATGCTCGATCAGCGAGTCGGCAATGGCCTTGCCGATGCCTTCATTGTTGAACGAGACGTAGAAGTCGGCCGGTGCTGTCGGGATCGGGCGGTCATAGGCGATGACCTTGACGCCCTGGCTCTGCGCCAGCTTGACCAGCGAGGCGGCGGCGGTCGAGTCGACAGGGTCGAGCACGATCGCCTTGGCGCCCTGCGAGATCACCGAATTGAACTGCTGCTGCTGGCGCGAGGCGTCGGCATCGGCGTTCTGGTAGATCACCTTGCAGCCGGGGCAGAGCTTTTTCATCTCGGCGGCAAAGCCGGGATAGTCGTGCTGCTCGTAGCGGGTCGACGCCTGGTCGGGCATCAGGAAGGCGACCGTGGCGTCGGTGACAGGGGCTGCAAAGGCGGCGGTGCCGCTGAGGAGCGAAAGCGTAAGCGCTGCGGCACCGGCTGATTTCCAAGCAAATCTGGTCATTCTGATATCTCCGTTTCAAGGAATGATTTCACGAAGCCCTGCCACCACATGGCGCGCCGGGCCTTGACTGCAAGTCGAACTGTTGCGAGGAATGACGCCGCACTTGATCCGTGCTGCGCATCCTCTTGATATCGCTGGATTTCAGGACAAGCGATCTCCAGCACGGGGCACCTCCAACGCACCCCGCGTCCTTTCTTCCCAAAATGTCTAAAGCTCCTCCCGGTCCTCCCTGTTAGGCGGCAATCTCCGCACTGATGTTTTCCGCCAGCAAGGCCCTGAAGCGCGAAGGCGACATGCCTTTCTGCGTCAGGAACTGGCGGTTGAAATTCGAGATGTTGTTGTAGCCGGCGGCGTAGCAGATCTCGGTGATCGGCATGTCGGCCTCGCTCATCAGCAACTGGCAGGCGAGGTTGATGCGCAGCCGGTTGACATACTGCACCAGCGCCATGCCGGTGTGGCGGCGGAAGCTGCGCGAAAACGCGCTCGGGCTGCGCCCGGCGATTGCCGCCAAATCGCTCTCGCTGAACGGCTCGGTCAGATTAGCGTTGATATAGGCAAGCGCCTTGTTGACGCCGGCCGACATGAAGCCCGAGGGATCGGGCAGATAGCTGGCGCTGGTCAGGGTCCGCACATCGGCGGCGCGGCTCAGAATGTCGATGAGTTCCATGAACAGCGCGATGCGGCGCACGCCTTGCGCCTCGACCAGTTCGGCCAGCACAGGTGCGGCATGCTTAGCGGTGGCAGTGGAGAACAGCGCGCCGCGGCGGCTGAGCTCGAGAATGGTTTCACAACCGGCCAGTTCGGGGAGCGCGGTGGTGGCGTCGGCGATGAACTCTTGCGAGAATTGCACGACGCGGCCACGCAGCGGCACGCTGGTACCGGCTGGCACGTCGCTGACCCAGTTGTGCGGCAGGTTCGGGCCGGTGAGTACGAGGTTGCCGGGCTCGAACTCACCGATGAAGTCACCGACGAAATAGTGACCGGTGGTGGCGACGACATGGTGGATTTCGTATTCGGGATGAAAGTGCCAACGCACGGTGTGGAAGGGATAGCCGTGGGCCCAGGCCTTGAACGACTCGCCACGTCTGATCTGGACGACTTCCAAGTCTGGATTCACGTCAGTTCCTCCCGGCGCCGGTCCGGTCATGCGACCAGTTGCAGTGCCCTCTCCCGCAGGCCGCGTTTGCCGCTCTCTGCAGTGATCAAAGCTTAGGCGGCAATCCTTGCCGCCGCCACCACGGTGTGTCCACCTCACTGATACTTTTTTGACATTTTTGCGGTCAAGGCAACGCAGTTGCGAACAGGGCGGCGTTTCCTGCGGCGCACCTGCGCCCCGGCAAGTGGTCCCCTACTCCGGCACTCCGAGGCTTCTCAGAGCTTTTTCGTGTCGGTCGAGAATTTCAACTCTAAAGGGCATCGAGTCGCGAACCGCCCGCAAGGTGAGCTCCGGATATTCGTGGCGACAACGCGCCATATGCTGCTGGGCCTCGTCAAGGCGTCCCGCTTCGACAAGGGCCGGGATCAGCGTTCGCAGGATCCACAAGGCATTCGGATGCTCCGCCAGGACACGCAGATAAAGGTCCGCCGCCTGACCGGGCCGCCGAGCGCTGAAATGCACGACAGCCATACCCAAATGGCAGGTATAAACCATGGGATCGAACGGCCCCAGTCGCAACGACCGCTCGAAGCATTCGACCGCCCGCTCGACCTCGTCTCTGTAGGCTGCAACCCAGCCGCTCCTGTTCCAGGCGAAGGCCGAATTGGGATCGATCGAACACGCCTTTTCAAGCAGCGCACCCGCAGTGACGAAATTGCTCGACACGGTGTGGGCAGCACCGAGCACGGCGAGGGAAAATGGATCGTCACCGTTGAGTTCGGCAGATCGCTCCGCCAGCTCCAGCGCACGGCGCCGGTCGGCCTCCGGCGAGGTCGACCAACTGTAGATTCTGCGCTGCGCATGGCACCAGGACAGCAGCGACAGGGCCAGCGGATAGTCGGGATCGCCCAGCAAAGCCTTCTCCAGCGCCTCGATGGCGATCGCGTTGTCCTGGCGGCCGAGCGCCCAGACATGCGGCAGGGCGCGCATCACGAGATCGTAGGTCTGCAGGTCGCCCGGCCGCTTGCGGCGCACACGCTCGATTTCCGCCAGCTGGATCGACGGCAGAATGGCGCCTGCGACACCCGCCGTCACATTGTCCTGCAGCGCAAACGCTTCCGCGATGTCACCCTTGAAGCCTTCCGCCCAGATCAAGCTGCCGGTCTCTGCCTCGACCAGCCTGGCCGAGATTCGGAGCTGATCGAGTTGCCGGCGCACGCTTCCTTCCAGCACGTAGCGCACGCCGAGCTCGCGGCCGATGCGCGGCAGGTCGAGCGCCTGGCCGCGATAGGCAAAGGCCGAGTTGCGCGACATGACGAACAGTCCGCGAATACGCGCCAGCGCCGCCGTGATCTCCTCCACCGTGCCGTCGGCGAGGTAGGATTGCTCCGGGTCCGACGACAGGTTCTCGAACGGAAGCACGACGAGCGACGGCTTGTCGGGGAGCTGAGGCGATGGACGCATATCGACAGCTGACGATCCCTCCAGTACTTCGCCGGGTAACATGTAGCCACGGCGCGGCATGGTGCGGATCAGCGTCTGCGCTTTGTCGCCCAGCGCGCGGCGGATGTCGCTGATGCATTGGGTGAGCGAATCTTCGGTGACGATCACGTCGCTCCACACCGCACGCAGAAGCTCGTCCTTCGACACCATCCGGCCGGCGTTGCGGATAAGAAAAATCAACAGATCGAGCGATTTCGGCCGCAGCGCGATCTCGCCAGAGCTGTCGCGCAACACGCCGGCGCGCGTGTCGAGGCTGAAGCCTGCGAAGCGGTAGATCGGCTGTGGCTCGGCGTTCATTGCGACTGTCTGCTCCCCGCAATTTTCAGGACTACGTCAGCATTCTTTCAGGCCGCTTTCCGGACACGCGTTTCGAAGAGGCGCAATCTCGCACTCAACGATGAAGGTGGCAAGAAACCGAAGCCGCAACAGGAGGCAACCATGTCCAGCACGGAGACAAACGCCATGACGACGACCGATCATTTCATCGGTGCCGAAGCCGGCTACGCGCGGCGCCCTTCCTTCTCCCTTTTTTTCCGGCTCTACGCGGCGGCGAAATGGACGCTGCTGTGGTTGCCGCGCTTCTGGAAGGCGCGTAGCCAGCTCGCATTTCTGGCCGCCATGAGCGAGTGCGAGCGCCGCGATATCGGCCTCACCGGCTGCGATGTCGAGAACGCCCTCGCCTTACCCGTCGACCGCGACCCGACAGAGATCCTGGCGCAGGTGGTGGCAGATCGCCGCCTTCGCCGCGAACACTGATTGGAGACCGAGCCGTCATGCGACAACTGGATCGCGGATCGTGAAGGCTGGGCCTGCTCAGTCCGGCAGACCGGCCTCGCGAAGCGCCGCGACGATGCGCTCCATCGTGCTTGCGCCGAAAAACGCCGAGTCGCAGACCTTGGCGATGGTCAGTTCGGGATAGCGCTCCAGCAACCTGCCGCATTCGCGCCGCGCCTCATCGCGGCGGCCGGCATGGACCAGAGCCATCACCAGCCAACGCAGCGCCCATGTCGCGTCGGGCTGCTGGCTCAAGCCGCGCTGCGTCAAGGCCACGGCCTTGTCGTAGCGCGAGGCGACGAAATGGGCCGCACCGATACCGACCAGCGCCATGTAGCCCATCGGGTCGAGCGGGCTTAGCCGTTCGAAACGCTCGAACTGCTCGATCGCCGCCTCGGGCCGCTCGCGATAGACATCGAGCCAGGCACTGCGCATCCAGACCCAGGCGGAATTCGGATCGAGCGTGCGGGCCCGCTGTAGATGCACATCGGCGACATCGTAATCGCGGGCAAAGGAGTGCGCCGCCCCGAGCACGGCAAGCACCATCGGATCGTCGCTGGATAGCGCTGCCGCCTTCTGCGCAAGGCGCAGGCCCTCATCCCTGGAAATGGCCGGCGTCTCCGTCCAGTTGTAGACGGCGCGCTGCTCATGGCACCAGGCGAGTAGCGACAGCGCCAGCGGATAGGTAGGCTCGATCGCGATCGCCCGGTCGAGCAGCGCCGCGGCAACTTCGTTCTGCATCCGGTCGAGCGACCAGACCAGCGGAAAGGCGCGCAGCACATAGTCATAGGCGGCGAGGCTTTCGGGCCGCTTGCGCCGCGAGCGATCGATCTCAGCCGAAAGGATTGACGGCTGGATGGCGCCAACGACACTCTCCGCAAGCCGATCCTGCAGGTCGAAAACATCGGCCATGGTTCCGTCATAGCGGTTGGCCCAGATCGTCTTGCCGGACGACTGATCGATGAGCTGTCCAGTGAGGCGAATGTGGTCGCCGGCCTTGCGCACGCTGCCAGTCAGCACGTAGCGCACGCCGAGGTCGGCTCCGGCCAGTTTCACGCCGTCGGCTTGCCCTTTGTAGGCGAAACTCGAATTGCGGGCGATGACGAACAGCCAGCGCATGCGCGACAGCGCCGTGATGATCTCGTCGACCATGCCGTCGGCGAAATAGTCCTGTGCCGGGTCGCCGCTCAGATTCTCGAAAGGCAGGACGGCGATCGATGGCGTGTCCGCATGGGCGCGATCCTCGACCTGAACCGGTGCCGTGCCGCGATCCTCGATACGGCGGACGCGGTCTTCTTCGATCACATAGCCCCGCCGCATCACGGTGCGGATCAGGCCGTCCGCATCCGGCCCCAGCGCCTTGCGGATGTCCTTCATGCATTGCGTGAGGGAATCGTCGGAGACGGCGATGTTGGGCCAGACGGCATTGACCAGCTCGTCCTTGCCGATGACGCGGCCGGCATTCTCCAGGAGATAGACCAGCAGCGAAAGCGATTTCGGGCGAAGGTCAATGTCGACACCGGCCTTCTGCAGTCTGCCGCGTCGCAGATCGAGTATGTGGCCGGAAAACTCGAACGTTGTCATGTCGCCCTTCAAGAAGACGTCAAACCACTTCGACGCGACGGCTATCTGTCACTCACCCTGTCGAGAAGCACGCACTCGCACATTCGAAAACATCATGGTTGTGCCATGACATCAAGGCTTGCGCCCGCTGAAGATAGCATGGCCGGCGAACAGCCAGGCGCAATCGACACCGACGAGACCTGCCTCGGAGAACCACGCCAGCTGTTCAGCCAGTGAAGATGGCTTGTCGATCGGCTCGCCGTCGGGGTTGCGGAAGTAGTTCCAGCCGAGGCGATTGAACTCGGCGAAAGCTGCCAGGTCGCCATCGATTGCGAGTGCCCGCGCACGCACCGCCTCATCCCATTGCCGTGCGGCGATGCCGAGCCCGCTTTCGCTCGGCGGACGCACGATGTCGGCGACGACAAGGATGCCGCTAGGGCGCAGCGCCGCCGCCAGATCGGCAAAAAGCGTCCGTTTCTGGGCGCCGTCGAGGTGATGGATAGCAAGCGAGGAGACGATGGCATGCGGCGGTTCGGAAAAATCGCGCCAGTCGCGATGTTCCAGTTCGAACGCGGCCGTGGTCAGGCGATCGGCGTTGTCGCGGCAGGTTTCCAGCGTCTGCGCGCGCATGTCCGCCGAGCCATCGAGTGCAAGCACGCGGCAGGTGGGAAAGCGGGTGAGCAGCGCGTGGCTGAGCAGTCCCTCGCCCGGGCAGAGTTCGACCAGCAGGTCGCCGCCGTGGGGTGGCGGGATCAGGTCGGCGATGATTTCGATCTGGCGCTCGCGCTCGGGAACGAAATAGCGGCCGTAATTCAGGAAACTGCGGGAATGGTTCTCGTCCCAGTGTTTGATGTGCGCGTCTGCCATGGCGGTTTTCTTCCCGTTTCAAGTCTGTGGTTCTGCCTGTTGCTTTCCTACAGCGGGGCCAAAGAGGGGCCGGGCGCCGACGATGTCCATTCGAGATCACGATGACGCGCCCGTCATGGCGTGATCCTTCAGCCATCTGGAATGCAGCCATGGTGCCTGGGTCCCGGTCAACCGTCCTGACCGCAGGCTGAAATTCGGCTGAAATTGGCGTGAGAGCCAGCCGCGCCTAAGCGCCCCAGATCACCGCTTGCTCATGGCGCTTGATCAGGTGCTTGAGGTTGTCGAAGCTCTGGCGGATGTGCTTGGCGAAAGCATCGACCGCCGGCGCGCGCGGCGTGTCGGCGCGCCTCAGCAGGCCGAGCGCGCGCTCGGGATGCGGGATGGCAACGGGAAGTGCGGTGATCGACTTGTCCTTGCGAAAGGCGAAGACGACGCTGTGCGGCAGCACGGTCAGCGCATCGGTCTCCTTCATGTAGTTGACGGCGCTGGTCAGTGATCCCCCGGAATAGCGGATTTTGATCTCGGTGGCGCCAAGCGACAGGAGCAGGCTGCGCAGATCCTCCAGCAACGGGCTGCCGGGCGGCGGCGCGATCCAGGGGTAGTCGAGCAGGTCGCTGGTCCTGAGCTTGCGCCGCAGCAACAGCGGATGCGTGGCGCGGCAGGCGACGACATTGCGGCCCGGCAGGATTTCGCGGAACTCCATGCCGGACCCCTCCTCCAATATGTCGATCGGGCAGACGGCAAGGTCGATGCGGTCGGCATTGATGGCGGCGCGCAGGTCGGAGAGATAGCCATAGCTCTGGTCGACGCGCACATCCGGATAGGCATTCTGGAAATCGGCGATCATGCCGGAGATGAGCGCATCCATGAAGAACGGCGTGCCGCCGACCCGCACCACGCCGGAGCGGCCCTGGCTGAAGTTGGCGACGATGTCAGAGGCTTTTCGCGAGGCCGCGAGCATGACCTGGCCATGATCGGCCAGCGCGCGGCCAAGCGGCGTCGGCTGCAATGGGCGACGACCTTTCAGGAACAGCGGCTCGCCAAGGCGTTTCTCCAGCATCGACAGCGTGCGGGAGACGGCCGGCTGCGACAGGCCGACAAGGGCCGCGCCCTCTGTAACGCCGCCGGCCTGCACCACGGCGGCGAGTTGGATCAGATGCCTTTCATCAAGCTTCATAACGATATGGTATATTAAATCGGGGAGAAATCATCATCATTGTGTTTGGCCTGCATTAATGTCCTTCCTGAGATGAAAGCGGGGAGGAACATGTCCGGCATTCCGTCGTTCAGCGAGGCCAATTCGGCCGAGATGGTTGTCCAGCGCCTGCTCAAGGCGAAGGCCGGGCCGTTGCCGCGTTTTCTCGCCACCGTTGTCGACCATCTCCACCAGATCGTCAGGGAAACCCGCCCGACAGCAGCGGACTGGCGCCAGGCCATCGCCTTCCTCACCGAAATCGGCCATGCCAGCGACGACAAGCGCCAGGAATGGGTGTTGTTGTCGGACCTGCTTGGTGTCACAGCACTGGTCGAGGAGATCAACTCGCGGCGGCCGAACGGCGCCACGCCCAACACGGGGCGCGGTCCCTTCTATCGCGCCGATGCCCCAAGGCTGGCGCTCGGTGCCGCCATTTCGCTCGACGGTATCGGCAAACCGCTGACCGTGACGGGGCGAGTGACCGACCTCGACGGGCTGCCGATCGCCGGCGCGACGGTCGAGACATGGCAAGCCAACGCGCAAGGCTTTTACGAGAACCAGCAGCCCGACCTGCAGCCGGAATTCAATCTGCGCGGTGTCTTCACCACCGACCAGGACGGCGGCTTCAACTACAGAACCGTCAAGCCCGCCGGTTACGGCGTGCCCGATGATGGACCTGTCGGACAGATGCTCAGGCAGTTGAACTATCCGCTCAGCCGGCCGGCGCACATTCACTTCCTGATCCGCGCCGACAATTTCGAGACGCTGACGACGCAAGTGTTCGAGCGCGGCGACCCGCGCCTCGACGAGGACGCTCTGTTCGGTGTCAAGCCGGAACTGGTCGGCGATTTCAAGTGCAACGCCGGCAAAGGCGGTGAGAGCTGGTCGCTCGATTTCGGCTTTGTCATGGTGATGGCGCGCAAAGGGAGCCGGGCGGCATGACAAGATCATTCACTTATTCCGGCAGCCCGGCGCATATCGTCTTCGGCAATGGTGCATCTGCCGAAATCGGCACCTGGATCGAAAAGCTCGGCTGCAAGCGCGCGCTGGTGCTGTCGACGCCGCATCAGGCGGCCGATGGCGAGGCGCTGGCGAAGCGACTTGGATCGCTGGCGGCGGGGACGTTTTCAGGCGCCGCCATGCACACACCGGTCGAGGTCACCGAAGCAGCCATGAGCAAGGCGCAAGAGGTCAAAGCCGACTGCGTCGTCGCCCTCGGCGGCGGCTCGACCACCGGGCTCGGCAAGGCGATCGCCTATCGCACCGACTTGCCGCAGATCGTCATCCCGACCACCTATGCCGGCTCGGAAGTGACGCCGATCCTTGGCCAGACCGAGCACGGCGAAAAGACCACCGTACGTGACGCAAATATCCTGCCGGAAGTGGTGATCTACGATCCGGAACTGACCACCGGTCTGCCGGTGGCGATGAGCGTCACCTCCGGCCTCAACGCCATGGCGCATGCGGCGGAAGCGCTCTACGCGCAGGACCGCAATCCGATCTCGACCTTGATGGCGACCGAAGGGTTGCGCGCGCTGAAGACGGCGCTGCCAGTCTTGATCAAGGAGCCGAAAAATCTCGACGCACGCGGTGATGCGCTTTACGGCGCCTGGCTGTGCGGCACGGTGCTCGGCACGGTCGGCATGGCGCTGCACCACAAGATCTGCCACACGCTCGGCGGCTCCTTCGACATGCCGCATGCCGAGACGCATGCGGTGATGCTGCCGCACACGATCGGCTTCAACGCCGTCGCCGTGCCTGACCTGCTCAAGCCAGTCGCCGACATTTTTGGCGGCAGCGCCGGAGGTGGTCTGCATGATTTCGCCAAATCAGTTGGCGCACCGCTCACCTTGAATGAACTGGGGCTCAAGGAGACCGATCTCGACCGCGCCGCCGAGATTGCGACCAAAAATCCATACTGGAATCCGCGGCCTTTCGACCGCGTCGCAATCCGCGCCCTGCTGCAGGACGCGTGGGAGGGAAGACGTCCGCAGAACTGACGGCAACAAGGGAGGAACAAAAATGATTACCAGACGCGAATTCATCCGCAACAGCGCCGCGACCGGGGTGCTCGCCGGTACATCGGGCCTCGCCATGCCGGCGATCGCCCAGAACGCGCCGATCAAGCTCGGCTATGTCAGCCCGCAATCCGGCCCGCTGGCAGCCTTCGCCGAGGCCGACAAATTCATCATCGACGGCTTCCTCGCCGCCACCAAGGCCGCCGGCCTCAACTATGAGGTCGTCGTCAAGGACAGCCAGTCCAACCCGAACCGGGCGGCCGAAGTCGCCAAGGAATTGATCGTCAACGACAAGGTCAATCTGATGCTTGTCGCCTCGACGCCGGAGACCACCAATCCGGTCGCCACCACCTGCGAGGCGGAGGAAGTGCCATGCCTGTCGACCGTGGCGCCGTGGCAGCCCTGGTTCATCGGCCAGCAAGGCAATCCCGGCGACCCGGCTTCGTGGAAGCCGTTCAACTACGCCTACCATTTCTTCTGGGGCCTGGAAGACGTCATCGCCGTCTTCACCAACATGTGGGCGCAGGTCGAGACCAACAAGAAGGTTGGCGGCCTGTTCCCCAATGATGGCGACGGCAATGCGTGGGGCGACGGCACGGTCGGCTTCCCGCCAGTGCTGGCCAAGGGCGGCTACGGGCTAACCGACACCGGCCGCTACCAGAACCTGACCGACGACTTTTCGGCGCAGATCAACGCCTTCAAGGGCGCCTCCTGCGAGATCATCACCGGCGTTATGATCCCGCCCGATTTCACCACCTTCTGGAACCAGGCCAAGCAACAGGGTTTTACCCCAAAAGTGGCGTCTATCGGCAAAGCGATCCTGTTCCCGCAGTCGGTCGAGGCGCTCGGCAAGTCCGGCCACAATCTGTCGTCCGAAGTCTGGTGGACGCCGAACCATCCGTTCAAATCGTCGCTGACCGGCGAAAGCTCGGCGCAGGTCGCCGAGGGCTTTACGAAAGCCACCGGCCGGCAATGGACGCAGCCGATCGGCTTTGTCCATGCGTTGTTCGAGATTGCCGTCGATGTCATGAAGCGGGCGGGCGAGCCCGGCGACGGCGACAAGGTGGCGGCGGCAATCGCCGCGACCAAGCTCGACACGCTGGTCGGGCCGATCGCCTGGGACGGCGCCAACCTGCCGCCCTTCGCCGCCAAGAACATTGCCAAGACGCCGCTGGTCGGCGGCCAGTGGCGGCTGAAGGATGGCGGCGGCTACGATCTCGTCATCACCGACAACAAGACCGCGCCGAACATCCCGACCGGCGGCAAGATGGAAGCGATCGGATGAGCGCCGCGGCGGCACTTTACCCTCCCCCTTGTGGGGAGGGTCGGCGAGCGCGCCTTGCACAGCAAGGCGAGGGAGACGGGGTGGGGGTCAAAGGAAAAATGCTGGTGCGAAGCACCCCCACCCTGATCGGCTTTGCCGATCGACCCTCCCCACAAGTGGGAGGGTAAGAAGCCATGCCCATCCTCACGCTCGCCAATGTCTCGAAACGCTTCGGCGCACTCACGGTCGCCGACGCGGTTTCGTTCGAGCTTGGCGACGGCGGGGCTTTGGGCATCATCGGGCCGAACGGTGCTGGCAAGTCGACGCTGTTCAACCTGATCACCGGCAACATAGCGGCCGATGCCGGCACCATCATTTTCGATGGCCGCGACGTGACAAGACTGCCGCCGATGCAGCGCTGCTTTGCCGGCGTCGGCCGCTCCTTCCAGATCCCGCAGCCTTTCGAGAAACTGACCGTGTTCGAGAACCTGCTGGTCGCCGGCGCCTTTGGGGCGCGCAAGACCGAAGCCGAGGTCAGCGAACGCTGCGCCAAGATCCTGGTCGAGACCGGGCTGATCGACCGCGCCAACCACCCGGCCGGCGGCTTGAGCCTCTTGCAGCGCAAGCGGCTGGAGCTGGCCCGCGCCCTGGCGACGGAACCGAGGCTGCTGCTGCTGGATGAGATCGCCGGCGGCCTGACCGAAGGCGAATGCGGCATGCTGGTCGACACCATCAGAAGCATCCACAAGGGCGGCATGTCGATCATCTGGATCGAGCATGTGCTGCATGCGCTGAACTCGGTGGTCGAGCGGCTGCTGGTTCTGAACTTCGGCAAGGTCATCGGCATGGGCGCGCCGGATGCCGTCATGGCGTCGCGGGAGGTCCGCGAAATCTATCTTGGGATCGAAGTCTGATGGCGCTGCTCGAGACCAAAAACCTCATTGCGCGCTATGGCGATTTCCAGGCGCTGTTCGGTGTCGACATCGCGCTCGATCAGGGCGAGACCATCGCCATTATCGGCGCCAATGGCGCCGGCAAGACGACGCTGATGCGCTCGATCGCAGGCATATTGGCGAACCAGCCGGAAGCGGTGCTGTTCGACGGCGAGAAGATCGGCGCCCTGCCCGCCCCCGACATCGTCGCGCGCGGCATCGCCATGGTGCCGGAGGGGCGCAAACTGTTTCCCTCGCTCAGCGTCGAGGAGAACCTTCTCATCGGCCGCTACGGCCGCGCGGTCGAGGGATATTGGCGCCTCGACACCGTCTACGATCTCTTCCCGATCCTGAAAGACCGCCGCCACAACCCGGGTACAGCGCTGTCCGGCGGCCAGCAGCAGATGGTGGCGATCGGCCGGGCGCTGATGTCCAATCCGCGTGTGCTTCTGTGCGACGAGATCAGCCTTGGGCTTGCGCCTGTCGTCATCAGGGATATCTACGCCGCCTTTCCGCGCATCCGCCAAGCCGGCGCCTCGATCGTCGTGGTCGAGCAGGATATCGGCCAGGCGCTTAAGGTCGCCGACCGCGTCTACTGCATGATGGAAGGGCGGATCACGCTGTCTGGCGCGCCGGGCGGGTTGACGCGCGAGGCCATTCACGCCGCGTATTTTGGGCATTGAGGGCGGTGATGTATAGATCGTTCACGTCGAGCCCAAGCACCCCCCTCTGTCCTGCCGGACATCTCCCCCTCAAGGGGGGAGATTGGATGTCATTTTGGCCTTCGCCAATCTCCAGCGTGGAAAGATATGCGGCAAAGCATAAACTGCCAATCTCCCCCCTTGAGGGGGAGATGTCCGGCAGGACAGAGGGGGGTGGGCGGGAACGCCGCGCTCAGCGATCAGCGTGGCGCCCATGACCAGCGCCCTCGACACCATCATCCAGGGCATTCTGCTCGGCGGCCTCTACGCGCTCTTCGCGGCGGGCTTGAGCCTTGTCTTCGGCATCATGCGGCTGGTCAATCTGGCGCATGGCGACCTCATCGTGCTCGCCGCCTTCCTGATCCTGATGCTGGTCTCGGCGCTCGGGCTCAATCCGTTCGTCGCGGCGCTGGTGGCGATGCCGCTGATGTTCGCCATCGGCTGGGCACTGCAGTTCTTCCTGCTCAACCGCACGCTCGGCACGGATATCCTGCCGCCACTGCTGGTCACCTTCGGCCTGTCGATCGTTATCCAGAACGGCCTGCTCGAAGGTTTTTCCGCCGACAGCCGCCGCATCTCCATTGGTGGATTGGAATCGGCATCAGTGGCGCTCGGCCCGATCAATGTCGGCGTCATGCCGGTGCTCACTCTGGCCTCGGCCATCGCCGTGATCATTGGCCTCAACCAGTTGTTCTACCGCACCTCGCTCGGCCGAGCCTTTCGCGCCACCTCCGACGATCCGGTCACCGCCGGGCTGATGGGTATCCAGCCGAAGCGCATCTTCGCCACAGCCACCGGCATCGCCATGGTGGTGGTGACGATCGCCGCGCTCTATCTCGGCACGCGCGCCAATTTCGATCCGACCATCGGACCGGCGCGGCTGATCTACGCCTTCGAGGCAGTCATCATCGGCGGCCTCGGTTCGCTGTGGGGCACGCTTGCCGGCGGCATCGTCATCGGCATCGCCCAGACCTTTGGCGCTGCGATCAATCCGGAATGGCAGATTCTTGCGGGACATCTTGCTTTCCTCGTAGTGCTGCTGGTCCGGCCGCGCGGGCTGTTCCCGCGGGCGGTGGATTAGGAGGCGGGCGATGATTGTGCTCTACGGCGCCCCCCTCTGGCCTGCCGGCCATCTCCCCCACAAGGGGGGAGATTGCGCTCTCGCCTCTGCTTTCGCCAACCTTCACCGTCGCAAGAAGAGCGCCTGGGCTGGAACTGCCAATCTCCCCCCTTGTGGGGGAGATGTCCGGCAGGACAGAGGGGGGCGCGAAGGAATGCGAGCGTGCGCATGACCGACGTCACGCTCACACCCTGGAAAGTCGAGACCCGTACCAAGGCGTCGGCAACCTTCGCCATCATCGCTACCCTCATCAGCCTGCTCGCCTTCGCAGCACCCCTCTTCGCCTCGCGCAGCATGCTGCAGGACCTGTTCTTCATCCTCACCATGCTGGTGCTGGCACAGAACTGGAACCTGCTTGCCGGCTATGCCGGGCTGGTCTCCGTGGGACAGCAGGCCTTTGTCGGCTTCGGCGCCTATGCGATGTTCGCTCTCGTGATCCTCGGCGGGCTCGATCCGCTGATCGCGATCCTGCTTGCCGGCATCGCCAGCGCCCTGCTCGCCATCCCCACCGCCTTCTTCCTGTTTCGCCTGCAAGGTGCCTATTTCGCCATCGGCAGTTGGGTCATCGCCGAAGTGGTGCGGCTGGCGCTGGCGCAGTGGAAGATGCTGGGCGGCGGCACCGGCACCTCGCTGCCGCGCGAGGCCACCCGCGACATGCCGGCGCTGAAGTTCGTCGGCGAATTGTTCGGCGTCAAATCCTCAGGTGCCGGCGATATCCTGACCTACTGGCTGGCGCTGCTGCTCGCCATCGCCACGATCGGCCTCGTCTATCGGCTGCTGCGTTCGAAGCAGGGACTGGGGCTCGCCGCCGTGCGCGATAATCAGGAAGCGGCGCGCTCGGTCGGCGTCGACGCGCGACGCATGAAGACGCTGGTCTATCTCGCAGCCGCCTTCGGCACCGGCCTCGCCGGCGCGCTGATTTATGTACAGAAGGCTCGCATTTCGCCCGACGCCGCTTTCTCCGTCGTCGACTGGACGGCGTACGTCATCTTCATCGTCGTCATCGGCGGCATCGGCACCATCGAAGGACCGATCGTCGGCGTCATCGTCTTCTACATCCTCCAGAACCTGCTCGCCGATTATGGCTCTTGGTATCTCTTGATCCTCGGGCTGATCGGCATCGTCATCATGCTGTTTGCGCCGCGCGGCCTGTGGGGCCTGTTTGCCGAGCGCACCGGCATCCAGCTTTTTCCGGTCCGCCGCCGATTGACCGGTGGACCGTCGACATCAAGCAAAAAGGGAGGGCCGCATGGCTGACATTTCTACCGACGTGCTGACCATCGGAACCGGACCGGCCGGCTCGGCGACCGCGGCGCTGCTCTCGACCTACGGTGTCGAGAACATGGTCATCAACCGCTATCGCTGGCTGGCCGCAACACCGCGCGCGCACATCACCAACCAACGCACCATGGAGGTGCTGCGTGACCTCGGCAAGGACGTGGAAGGCGAAGCCTACATGCACGCCACCGAACAGGATCTGATGGGCGAGAACGTGTTCTGTACCTCGCTGGCCGGCGAGGAGATCGGCCGCATGCGCAGCTGGGGCAAGCACCCGCTGTCCCGCGCCGAGCACCTCTTGTCCTCGCCCGCGCATATGAACGACCTGCCGCAGACTTTCATGGAGCCTCTGCTGTTCAAGACGGCGTGCTCGCGCGGCACGCAATCACGGATGTCGATGGAGTATCTCTCGCATGTGCAGGACGCCGACGGCGTCACCACCACCTGCCGCGACCGGCTGACCGGCAAGGACGTCACCATCCGCTCAAAGTATCTGGTCGGCGCCGATGGCGGCAATTCGCTGGTCGCCGAACATGCCGGCCTGCCCTTCGAGGGCAAGATGGGCGTCGGCGGTTCGATGAACATCCTGTTCAAGGCTGACCTGTCGAAATACGTCGCCCATCGCCCCTCGGTGCTCTACTGGGTGGTGCAGCCGGGTGCCGATGTCGGCGGCATCGGCATGGGCCTGGTACGCATGATCCGGCCGTGGAACGAGTGGCTGATCGTTTGGGGCTACGACATCAACCAGCCGGCGCCGAAGGTCGACGACGCCTTCGCCAAGAAGGTGGCTCGCGACCTTGTCGGCGATCCCGACCTCGAAATCGAGGTCCAGTCGGTGTCGACCTGGACCGTCAACAACATGTACGCCACGCAGACCTCCAAGGGCCGCGTGTTCTGCATGGGCGATGCGATCCATCGCCATCCGCCATCGAACGGGCTCGGCTCCAACACCTCGATCCAGGACGGCTTCAATCTCGCCTGGAAACTTGCCCATGTCATCAAGGGCAAGGCGGGTCCGAAATTGCTCGACAGCTATTCGCAGGAGCGCGCGCCGGTCGCCAGGCAGATCGTCACCCGCGCCAACAAATCGATCGAGGAATTCGGCCCGATCTTCAAGGCGCTCGGCCTGCTCGATTCCATCGACCCGGTGAAGATGCAGTCGAACATGGACGCGCGCTGCGACAACACGCCGGCCGCCGAGGCGCAGCGCGCAAAAATCCGCGAGACCATCGCCGCCAAGGTCTATGAATTCGACGCCCATGGCGTCGAGATGAACCAGCGCTATATCTCGAACGCCATCGTCAGCGACGGCCAGAAAGAGCCGGCCTTCGCGAAGGACGCGGAATTGCACCATCAGCCCACGAGCTGGCCGGGCGCCCGGCTGCCGCATGTCTGGGTGCATTCCGACAAAGGTGACAAGGTCTCCACGCTCGACCTGACCGGCCACGGCAAGTTCACGGTGCTGACCGGCATTGGCGGCCAGGGCTGGCTCGACGCCGCCAAGACGATCGGCAAGGAACTCGGCATCGACATTGCCGGCCATCTCATCGGCCCGCGCCAGCCCTGGCAGGACTTTTCCGGCGATTGGGCGCGCGCCCGCGAAATCCGCGACAGCGGGGTGTTGCTGGTGCGGCCGGACCAACATGTCGGCTGGCGCAAGGACGCGATCAGCGGCGATCCGACAGCTGACTTGCGCAAAGCCCTGACATCAATCCTGGACAGGTGAGAGATATGGAAGCGCACGAAAAAGGCTTCTTCACCGAGGCGAATTCGGTCGAGGTCGTCACCGGCCGCAACAAGAACGCCAAGGACGCGCGGCTGAAGACGGTGATGGAGGTCATCACGCGAAAACTGCATGAGGCGGTGAAAGAGATCGAGCCGACGCAGGACGAATGGTTCGAGGCCATCATGTTTCTGACGAAAACCGGCCAGCTCTCCACCGAATGGCGTCAGGAGTTCATCCTCCTGTCGGACGTGCTGGGGGTCTCGATGCTGGTCGACGCCATCAACAACAGGAAACCCTCAGGCGCTTCCGAGTCGACAGTGCTCGGCCCGTTCCACATCGCCGACGCACCGGAACTGCCGATGGGCGCCAACATCTGCCTCGACCAGAAGGGTGAGGACATGTTCATCCATGGCCGCATCCTCGACACCGAGGGCAGACCGATCACTGACGCCGTGCTCGATGTCTGGCAGGCTAATGATGAAGGTTTTTACGATGTTCAGCAGAAGGGCATCCAGCCCGACTTCAATCTGCGCGGCGTCTTCCGCACCGGCGCCGATGGCCGCTACTGGTTCCGCGCGGTGAAGCCGAAATTCTACCCGATCCCGGCGGACGGCACGGTCGGCAAATTGCTCGATGCGCTGGGACGTCACCCCTACCGCCCGGCGCATCTGCACTACATCCTCAAGGCCGACGGTTTCGAGACGCTGACCACGCACATTTTCGACCCCGACGATCCCTACATCAATTCGGATGCGGTGTTCGGCGTGAAGGAAAGCCTGCTGGCGGAATTCAAACGCGTCGACGATCCGGCGCGCGCCAAGGAGCTCGAATTCGCCGGCCCCTTCTGGGAGGTCGAGCACGATTTCGTGCTGGCGAGAGGCTGATCACCTCCAGCGCAATCGCATAAGATTCTTGCAAAGAAGGACCCCCACCCTAACCCTCCCCACAAGGGGGAGGGAACGCTGCCGCATGCCATTCCTTTTGTCGTCGAACGTAGGTGATTTGCGGAGATCAGCGCCTACCAAGTCTCCCTCCCCCTTGTGGGGAGGGATTAAGGGTGGGGGTATTCGTAGAGCGCAAAGCTCTGCCAGCCCTATGCAATAGCTCCGACTTCGACGTTCCAGGGCCCCCCACAGACCGACGCGGGGCGCTCACGCGTTTGTGCGTGCGAGAAAGCACACAGCCGAAAAAAACCCATTGACATCGGCCGTAGTTTCGACGCAAACGTTATATTGTTACTGTAATACAATTACACCACCGCCTCTCCGGCGACGTGCCTTCCAGACTGCAAGGAGACCACGGATGCGTTCCCTTCCCTTTCTCGCCGCGCTGCTGGTTGCGGTGCCACTGCTGACCGGCACAGCTGCCCGCGCCGAAGACAAGCTGACCATCGTGGCGGCCGAGAATTTCTATGGCGACCTCGCCCGCCAGATCGGCGGCAGCAATGTCACCGTGACCAGCATCCTGGCCAATCCCGATGACGATCCGCATCTGTTCGAGACCAGCCCGTCGACGGCGCGCACCATCGCCGATGCCAAGATCATCATCTACAACGGCGCCGACTACGATCCGTGGATGGACAAGCTGCTGTCGGCCTCGACCAGCAAGGATCGCACGACCATCATTGCCGCCGACCTGATCGGCAAGAAGTCGGGCGACAATCCGCATCTGTGGTACGACCCTGCGACGCTGCCAGCCATCGCCAAGACACTGACCGCCGATCTGTCGAAACGCGATCCGGCCAATGCCGCGCACTACGAGGCGAACCTGAAGGCATTCCAGACGTCGCTCGAGGCCATTGACAAGGAAATCGCCGACGTCAAGAAGACCTATGCCGGCACCGAAGTGACCGCCACCGAGCCTGTCTTCGGCTACATGGCGGAAGCGCTCGGCCTCAAGATGCTGAACTATGATTTCCAGGTGGCCTTGATGAACGACGCCGAGCCGAGCGCCACCCAGGTGGCGGCATTCGAAAACAGCCTGAAGGACGGCTCGGCCAAGATTCTGTTCTACAATTCGCAGGTGACCGACGAGGCAACGACACGGTTGCTCGACATCGCAAAACAGAACAAGGTCACCGTCATCGGCGTCACCGAAACGGAACCTGCGGGACAGACGATCCAGACTTGGTTCGGCGGCCAGATCGACGCGGTCCAGAAGGCGCTCGCAGCCCGCACACAATGAACGTGACTGCCAGTGAACCTGATTGCCAACGAACGTGACTGAATGAACGCAATTGAATTCGACAAGGTCACACTGACCTATGGGGGACGCCGGGTTTTATCCGACGTCTCCTTTTCGATTCCGCAAGGCGCTTTTGTCGGCCTGCTCGGCGCCAATGGCGCCGGCAAGACGACGATGCTGCGCGCCATCCTCGGCCTGATAAAGCCGGCCGGCGGCGCCATCTCGGTGCTCGGCAAACCGCCAACGCGCGGCAATGCTGATATCGGCTACATGCCGCAGGCGCGCCGCGCGCTCAACGATGTCGGTATCAGCGGGCTCGACTTTGTGCTGAGCGCCGCCGGTGGGCATCGCTGGGGCTGGCCGGTTGCTTCTGCGGCTGAGAAAGAAGCCGCCTGGAAGGCGCTCGAAGCGATCGGCGCCACCGACCTTGCGCGGCGGCCGCTGGCCGAGCTTTCCGGCGGCGAACGCCAGCGCATCCTGATTGCGCAATCGCTGATCGGCGATCCGCAACTGCTTCTGCTCGACGAACCACTGATCAGCCTCGACGCAGCACACCAGCGCGCGATCATCGATCTGGTGCACGAGATCGGCGAGCGGCTGGGCATCGCGGTGCTGTTCTGCTCGCACGAGATCAACCCACTGCTGCGCGCCGTCGACCGCGTGCTCTATCTCGGCAACGGCAACGCGGCGATCGGCTCCGTCGACGAGGTCATCAGCGGCCCGGTGCTGTCGAAACTTTACGGCACCCACATCAATGTGGTGCGGGTCGCCGGCCGCATCTTCGTCATGGCCGACGACGTCGAACTGGAGAGCGGAGCGCATGTCCACGATCTTTGACTATGAATTCATGCGCAACGCCTTCTATGCCTGCACCATTGTCGGCATCGTTTCCGGCGCGGTCGGCTATTTCCTCGTGCTCAGGGGCCAGACCTTCGCCGGCCACGCTCTCGCCCATGTCGGCTTCCCCGGCGCCACCGGTGCCGGACTGATCGGGCTGTCGCCGTTCTTCGGCCTGACCGTGTTCACCATCGTTGCCGGCATCGGCATCGGCCTGCTCGGCGAGCGCGCGCATCGCGACGTCGCCATCGGCATCGTTTTGACGCTGTCGCTCGGTCTTGGCTTGCTGTTCCTGCATTTCTACACCGCCTTCGCCTCGCAGGCGACCAACGTGCTGTTCGGCAATGTGCTGGGAATCAGCCTGCGCACCGTCATCGTCCTGGCGGTGCTGGCGGTGGCGATCCTCGCGGCTCTGGTGCTGATCGCGCGGCCGCTGCTGTTTGCCAGCCTGCAGCCGGAACTTGCCGAAGCGCGTGGCGTGCCGATCAACCTCGTCTCGACCCTCTTCATGGTGCTGGTCGCCGTCGCCACATCCGAAGCGGTGCAGATCGTCGGCGTGCTGCTGGTATTTGCGCTGATGGTAGCGCCCGCCGCCACCGCGCTCAGGCTGACCAGCGGCGTCGCCGCCGGCGTGCTGACCTCGATCGCGCTTGCCGTCGTCATTGCCTGGATCAGCCTGTCGCTCGCCTTCCTGACCGACTGGCCGACAAGCTTCTGGATCACGGCGCTGGGCGCTGCGGCCTATGTCGTCAGCAGCATGGCTCGGCGCTCCGCCGCGGCGCCAAGGGCGAGATTGGCGGATGGCAATCCCTGATTGCAATGCCGGATGGCGGGCCGGCCAGACCGGATGGCAAAGCCCAAAACGGACGTTGAGGAATTACACCCAAAAAAAGTCAGGTTGAAAACCCGCCTCCTGAAACGTTTCAGCCGGGAAAGGCAAATCGATTCAAGCGCCTAGATCGCGACCGGTATGACGCCGGCGGCTCCGCTCCGAAGCCGCGAGAAAGCCCGGAAAACCGCTATTTACAACGATTTTTATGACGGCGAACAGCGCATCGGTGGCGCGTCGGAAAGCCTCTTACATTGGTAAAAACCGGCACTCCGGTGCCCCTGTGGGCGGCGTTGACAGACCGCGGGGTTGCATGCGTATACCAAGTCATAGGTCACGCCATGGTCGTGGCGGTTGAGACGGGGCTGGGGGGTTTCGTTACAACAGCATTGACGGCCCGGCGCCGGACGGGCGGCATGCACTCAGCAGAGTGCGCCGCTCGCTCTTGGCTTACAATCAGCAAGGTCGCCCGGCAGCGGTGCGGCGATCCTGGCAGGCGACCTCATCTACGAGGCACCGCAGACGCCATCGTCTCAGCTCTTCGATCCGCATCGGTTCGAAGCGAACGGGTGACGCCCCCTTTAACCGATATTCGTTTCGCTGCGTCCTCCTCTTCCCGACGGAATGAGGGGGACGCCGGCGACTGCGCAAGGCGGCGGGAGATCGGCCACATCGATTCAGTTCGCGACTCCAGCCCGGCAATGATGTAGAAGATGAAGCTGAGCGGAGGCGCTGCGCCTCCAGATCGGCTTTGTGCCTTGTTCCATCCCATCGCGAATATCGAGGATGCGCAGACGCTTGCGCAGGCGATCGTCAATACGATTGTCGAGCCATTCCTCGTGCTCGACGAAAAGTTTCATGTGCTGGCGGCCAGCCGCTCCTTCTATCAGACCTTCAAGGTCGACCCGGAGGAAACGCACGGCGCCCTGCTCTATGCGCTCGGCAACGGCCAGTGGGATATCCCCGCATTGCGCCTGCTGCTGGAGACGATCATCCCCGAGAAGACCGCCATGGACGGCTTCGAGGTCGAGTATGATTTCCCCAATATCGGCCAGCGCACCATGCTGCTCAACGCGCGAAAAGTCCTCTACGACCACAGTTCGGCCGTCACCATCCTGCTCGCCTTCAACGACATAACGGCGCGTCGCGTCATCGAGCGTGAGAAGGAAGAGCTTCTTGGCCGCACCGAGGATCTGCTGCGGCAGAAGGACGTGCTGCTGCGCGAGATGGAGCACCGGGTTGCCAACAGCCTGCAGATCATCGCCAGCATCCTGCTTCTGAAGGCGCGCTCGGTCACCTCCGAGGAAACCCGCCAGCACCTGAAAGATGCGCATCAGCGCGTGCTGTCGGTGGCCGAAGTGCAGCGTCATCTCCACACCTCGGCCGGCATCGACGAGATCGACGTCGGCTCCTATCTGCCGAAACTGTGCAGCAGTCTGGCCTCGTCGATGGTCGGCGATGCGCAGCCGATCGCCGTCAAGGTCACCGCGCAGGGTGGCAGGATCGATTCACAGAAGGCGGTGAGCCTCGGACTGATCGTCACCGAACTGGTGCTCAACGCAATCAAATATGCCTTCCCCCGGGAGAAGACCGCAGCGCTGATCCACGTCTCCTACGAGACCAATGGCAGTGACTGGAAACTGACGGTCTCGGACAATGGCACCGGCAAGCCGGCCAGCGCCGCGCCGACCACCGGCCTGGGAACAGCCATCGTCGAAGCGCTGGTCAAACAGCTTGAGGCCCGGGTGGATGTCATCAGTGACTCCAACGGCACCACCGTGTCGGTAACCAGGGCGACGTTTATGTCGCGGATACCGCGCGCGGCGTAGCGTGATCCATCTCGGGAAACCCAAGCTCAGCCAAGCTGACGCCTCGATCGAATGGAACAAAAACCGCACTGATATGTTGATAGATACATCGAGCGTCCCAAAGCGCTTGGTCGTTAAAGAACCCGCCTCCTGGCCCCCTCCGGACGCGGGTTTTTTTGCGCCTTCCACCTAGGAATTCCTGTCTTGTCCGAAATGGAACGACGCAACGCTCGGCCCGGTCTCACAGTCCTCGGTGATGAACTGGTTTCGGCCTCAAGGCGCACGTTTGGCGCCGAGAACTAACCGCGCGATCTGGGTTTGGGTTTGTCCGACGTATCCGATGGATTTGCTGACAGTCTGGCGGAACGCTGATCGTTGAGCTGATCGTTAAGTCGCACCGCCTTCTTTTTCGCCTCAGCCGCAACAGCAGTGCCAGTCAGCTTCGGCTTTGCTGCAATCGCATAGTCGGCTCTATTCGTTCGGTAGTCCGTTTGAACAGCCATTTGTTTTTGATACTCCTGATGGACATAAACGCGGTGGAGCGCCAAGACGTTCCAACTGCCGTGAGGGCCTCGCCGGCGACTGGTGCCCATCTCGGGCGTGGCGCCTAGCGATACGCCTGCCGCCCCGACATCGTCTCGATCCTGATCTGGTAGAACAGATGGCTGCCCGAACCGGCCTGCTCGCCCGGTTTCAACGCGCCCGGCTCCCACCAATTGGCGTGCTTCTGCAGCAGCGACCAGGCAAATTCCCGGTCATGATTGGATGCAGGGATCTGCTGATCCCTGGCGGGAATCGTGCTGTCGAGTGCAGGCGCCTTGGGCAGATCCTCGAACAGGCCGTCGACGACGACGCTCTTCCAGCCATGGACGCTGCCGACATCGTCGACCTGCAGGCAGACATGCGGGTTCTCACGCATCCATTCGACCTTCTTGCCCGGCAGCGAGAAGCTGAAGATGAAATTGTCGCCGAAGGCAAAGTGGATCGGCACCACGTAAGGCCTGTTGTCCCGAATGCAGGCCAGTCGGCCGAGCCTGGCCGATTTCAGCATGGCGGTGCATTCCTGCTGCGTCATCTCCCTGATGTCCATTGTTCTTCCCGTCGATATTTGTTTTCGTTGAAAGTGTTTGCGTTGAAAATCAGGCCGCGAGATCGATGCGCCGAGCCGTGAGATCGATGCGCCGAATGGCGCGGATCGCCTCGCCTTCGGCGACGCCGATCAGCGCATCGATGGCCTGGATGGTCTCGATCTGGCCGCGCGCAGCCACCGTCCTGCGTAAGGCATGGAGGTCGTCGCGGATTTCGCAGAGTGTGGTTCGAACCGTGAGGGGCATGGGCCGCCTTCCTGTGGACACAACCGCCGGAGATGGCGATCGGTTCCACCGCGAGCGGAATGACTCGGCTAATGGGCCGATAGGCGTAGAACTGTGGTGTCGCCGGCCATGTCTCTGGCACCAGCGTCGAAACGCACGCCGCACAGGCCTGCGCCGATCTTGGGCGATAAAGCCTGCCGCCGCCACCTGTTACCGCCGATCAGGCAACCCTGACGACGAAGTGCTTGGTCACCGGCTCGATGATCTTCCAGGTGCCCTTGAAATCGGCTTCGACGACAAAGGCATCGCCGGGGCCGACCTCGACAGGCTCGCCGCCATCCGGCGTGATAATGATGCGGCCGGCGATCATGTGCACGAACTCATAGTCGGTGTAGGTGACGTGGTAGGTGCCGGGCGATGCCCGCCAGGTGCCCGACATCACCTTGCCGTCGGCGGTGGTGTGCTGCACGGCGGTCTGCATGGTCGGCCTGCCCTCGACAACGATCCAGCCCGGCAGATCTTCGCCATCGGCATGCTCGACAGCGCCGAATTTGAGGATGGTGGTGTTGGTCATGGGATGGCTCCGTTTGAACTGCATTGGCTGCCGGTTGGATAGCCGATGCGCATGGCGGGAGCAACGCAAGGGCCGACCGCAAATGTCGGAGATTTGGCGAAAGCGGCGATGAGAGCGTCCTTCTCCCCGTTCACGGGGAGAAGATGGCGGCAACCAGATGAGGGGCGGCGCGAACGCTCGTCATTCTGCCAATTCCGCAAGGGATAAATAGGGCGCAGGCCTTACTGGAACAGCGTCGGCGCTGCCCCTCATCCGCCTGCCGGCACCTTCTCCCCGTGAACGGGGAGAAGGAAGAATCTCCCCTTATGTTGCACTGCGTTAGATTTGTTGCATTGCGATATCGGCGCATGGGGTCGACCCTTTGCCAGGGTGGGTTTTAAACGAACTACACGAGGTTTCGATCGTGTCAGCATCGTTCCGGCCTGATATCGAAGGGTTGCGTGCACTGGCGGTGGCGGGCGTGATCGCCTTCCATTTCGGCTTCAGCGGACTGCCCGGCGGCTTCACCGGCGTCGACATCTTCTTCGTCATCTCGGGTTACCTGATCACCCGCCATCTGCTCGCCGAAATCGCCGAGACCGGCCGGCTGAACCTGTGGCGCTTCTATGCCAGGCGCGCGCGGCGGCTTTTGCCGGCGTCGTTGTTCGTCATCCTGGCTACGCTCGTCGCCGGCGCCTTCATCCTGTCGCCGGAGGAACAGTCGCTCTATTCCAGGGGCGCCATGTTTGCCTCGGCCTACATGATCAATCTGTGGCTGATCCGCTGGTCGTTCGACTATTTCGCGGCCGATGCGACCACCAACCCTTTCATCCATTTCTGGTCGCTGTCGGTGGAGGAACAGTTCTATCTCGCCTGGCCGGCGCTGCTGCTGTTCGCCATGTGGCTCCGCCCCGGCAAGCGCGGCGCAATCCTGGTGATCGGCATTGCCGGCCTCATCTCGTTTGCCGCCTGTGCATGGCTCACCACCACGGCGCAGCCCTGGGCCTTCTATTTCTCGCCGCTGCGCGCCTGGGAGTTCGCCGCCGGCGGGCTGGCGACCATGGTGCCGCAGGCATTCTGGCGTGAGCGCCCGCAGCTCGCCGCGCCGCTGGCATGGCTCGGTCTGGCGCTGATTGCCGGCGCCTATCTCTCCTTCAACGAGGAGGCCCCCTTCCCTGGCTTCATGGCCTTGATGCCGGTGGCCGGCACCGTGCTGTTGCTGCTGGCGGGAGCGGCCGGCGTCGGGAATGGCTCCAGTGCCGTCCTGGCGCTGCCGCCCCTGCAGTGGGTCGGCAAGCTCTCCTACTCGCTCTATCTCTGGCACTGGCCGGTGATCGTCTATGCCTCGATGCTGGTGCCCGAGCTTTCGCCGCTGCAGCGGCTCGGCTGCCTGGCGCTGGCGCTGGCGCTGTCTGTCCTTACCTATCACGTCGTGGAGAACCCGATCCGCCGCAACGGCTGGCTGATGGCCAATGCGGCGCGGGCGCTGGTGCCGGCCATCCTCCTCACCGGCACCGGCGTCGCAGCCACCTACGCCAATGCCAGGCTTGCCGTCAGCGATCTCGACCCAGAGCAGCGCAGCATCGCCGCCAGCGCCGCGCGCCCCTCTACCGCGCGCGCGGCCGGCTGTATTCTTTCCTATGAGACCGTGACGCCAAAGGCCTGCGTGTTCGGCAACAAGGACGCCGGGCGCTCGATAGCGCTGTTCGGTGACTCGCATGCCGACCACTGGTCGACGCCGCTGATCGAGGCGGCCGAGAAGAACGACACCAAGGTCGTCACCTGGCTCAAATCCGGCTGCCGCGCCTCGCGGCTGACGGTATGGGCGACCAAGCTGAAGCGGAACTACACCGAATGCGATCAATGGCGCGCGCAATCGATCCGGCAGATCATCGCCGCGCGGCCGAACCTGGTGGTGATCTCGGAGATCGCACTGATCAGCCTGGACAAGATGTCAGCCGGCATGCAGGCGCCCCAAAGCCAGGAGGCCGACGGGCGCGCCGGCCTGCACGCGACGCTCACCGCGTTCAGCCAGGCCGGGCTGAAGGTTGCCGTCATCCGCGACGTGCCGTTCAACGACGATCACGTCGACACCTGCGTGTCGCGCGCGCTGTGGCGCGGGCAGAGGCCGTCGCTGTGCGACCAGAAGCGAACCTATGCCGCCAACGACGCGAACGCGGCGATAGAGCGCGACATCGTGCACACCGTGCCCGGCGCCAGCTACATCGACATGACCAACCAGTTCTGCGACGCCAGGACGTGCCACGTCTTCATCAACGGCAAGATCGCCTATCGCGACCAGCACCACCTGGCGACGCCGTTCGCGGAGACGCTCGAGCCGGCGGTGGAGAAGGCGGTGGTTGAGAGGGTGAGGTAGGGGAGAAGCCTCTTGCCATCACGGCCCATCGGCAGGTGTGGTAGCCTCTTTCCAATCGGTGGAAAACGAAACACCATTCTTCAAGCGAATCAACAGATGACGGGGCCATGGACAGTCTAACGCCGCACGAACGCAGCGAGCGCATGGGCCGTATCCATGGAAGGGATACGAAGCCTGAGATGGTCGTGCGTCGTCTCCTTCATCGAATGGGCTATCGATATCGGCTCCACCGAGCTGAATTGCCTGGAAAGCCCGACATTGTCTTTGGACAACGCAAGAAGGCGATTTTCATTCATGGATGCTTTTGGCATCGTCATCGCGATCCAGCCTGTCGCCTCGCTCGCCTTCCAAAGTCGAGGCTGGATTTTTGGGAACCGAAGCTTTCGGCTAACGCCGAACGCGATGCACGCCATCAAGAGGCATTAAAGCGACTCGGCTGGAACGTGCTTGTTGTCTGGGAATGCGAATTGCGGCAGAGTGAACAATTAGAGAACAAACTGCGCCAGTTCGTAGGGGAATAGCATGAAATCGATCGAGCTCTTCGCGGGCGCTGGCGGGCTTGGCATGGGAGTCAGCCGTGCCGGCTTCGCACCACAAGCTGTCATCGAATGGGACCGGTGGTGCTGCGACACCATTCGCGAAAACCGTGCTGACGGTCGCGGCTTGGTTGGAGATTGGCCAGAGCCCATCGAGGGCGATGTTCGGCGCGTGGATTTCCGCGAATATGAAGGCAAGGTCGATCTAGTCACTGGCGGTCCGCCCTGTCAGCCGTTTTCGCTGGGTGGTAAGCACCGCGCCCATTTGGATTCCCGCGATATGTGGCCAGAAGCTGTTCGCGCCGTGCGCGAAACCAAGCCGCCGGCCTTCATATTCGAGAATGTAAAAGGGCTGACTCGCGCGAGCTTCGCGACGTACCTTTCCTACGTTGTCCTGCAAATGACCTACCCCGAACTGACCTCTGAAAATGACGGAGATTGGGAAAGTCACCTACGACGGCTCGAGAAGCACCATACCGGCCATCGTGGCCCAAGCGGCCTAGAGTACAGGGTCGTCTATCGAGTCCTGAATGCGGCGGACTACGGCATTCCTCAACGCAGAGAGCGTGTAGTGTTCATTGGCTTCCGCAATGACCTAGACATCAAATGGTCGTTTCCGGTGGAAACGCACTCCCTTGACGCCCTGATTTGGGATCAAACGAAGGGCAACTATTGGGACCGGCATAAGGTTCGCCAAGCTGATCGCAAGATCGCCGATCGACATGGGGAACGCGAGGCGCGACTCGACAGCAAACCAAGGACAGAGCCATGGCGTACGACGCGAGACGCGATAGATGACCTGCCCGATCCCGAACACAAGTCGCGAGATGCCGCCAAGTATCACAATCACCGCTTCCAGCCAGGTGCCAGATCCTATCCCGGCCACACCGGAAGCCCACTCGACGAGCCGGCTAAGACCTTAAAGGCGGGTGTCCATGGTGTGCCGGGTGGAGAGAATATGTTGCTGCGGCCAGATGGCAGCGTGCGTTACTTCACCGTACGGGAAAGTGCCCGCTTACAGACTTTTCCGGATGGGTTTCGTTTTCACGGAGCTTGGTCCGAAACTATGCGCCAGCTCGGCAATGCCGTGCCAGTGGAGCTAGCGAGCATCATCGCGCTCAGCGTGAAACGTCATCTCCTTTTCGGGGGATCGGACTTCCTTAAATGAAGGCTTACACCGAGTTCGAATTCGATCTGCCAGGCGCTTTGTTGGCGCGGCTGATCGAGGTGCTTGATGGTCTTGATACTGCCCCTCTCAACGCCGAAAATTTGCGTGAAGTCCCCGAGGAGCAGGGCGTTTACCAACTCCTACTTGATGGTCGCCTCGTCTATGTTGGCAAGACCGACGCCGAGGCTGGGCTCCATAAGCGGCTAACGCGTCACGCGCGTAAGATCATGCATCGTGTCGGACTCGATCCAGCGCGCGTAAGTTTCAAGGCGGTGCGCATTTTTGTGTTTACCGCGGTAGACTTAGAATCGGATCTCATCCGCCACTACGGCGGCGTGAGGGCGATTGATTGGAATGGAAGCGGGTTCGGCTCCAACGATCCTGGACGAGAGCGCGACACTACCAAGGTCGATCCTAAGAACTATGACGCCAAGTTTCCGATCGATATTGATCGGGAGTTGGCTTTCGCCATTGACGACGACGAAACGGCCGCGAGCGCACTGGCGCGGCTCAAGGATGCCTTGCCCTATACGTTCCGTTATCAAGGGAGTGGAGGCCGCAGCAGAGCGCCACACGCCGATTTCGAAGGAACAACACTGACGGTATTGAGCGGCCCTATGACCCCGCGATCAGTGATCCGCTACATCGTTGCGGCATTGCCGCAGGGGTGGCAGGCGACGGCATTGCCAGGCTACATCATTCTTTACAAAGAGGAGCGCGACTATCCTCACGCGGAAGTAATTGCGGCTTCGAACGCATAGGCCGCGAGCTAAGGAAATACGGCATACTCTTGCCTATACTTCGGTCTTGTAGTGCCGGTATCCACGGAGGCAAACCTTTGACGCAGCGAAGCGGCAGTGCGGACCTGCCGCTGCATGGCGGGCGGGTTCCGACATGGCTGGGCGAGCGCATGACGCGGCTGGGCGCGGTGCTGTGCGAGGCGATCATCCACCACTATGGCCGCGACGAGCTGTTGCGGCGGCTGGCGCATCCCTTCTGGTTCCAGTCCTTCGGCGCCGTCATGGGCATGGACTGGCATTCCTCCGGCATCACCACCTCGGTCGTCGGCGCGCTGAAGCGCGGGCTGAACCCGCTTGCCGGCGAGCTCGGCATCCATGTCTGCGGCGGGCGCGGCGCGCATTCGCGCAAGACCCCGCAGGAGCTGATCGCGATCGGCGAGCGCGTCGGCATCGATGGCGCCGCGCTCGCCACCGCCAGCCGGCTGGTCGCCAAGGTGGACAGCGCGGCCGTGCAGGACGGTTTCGACCTCTATCTGCACGGTTTCATCGTCACCGACGACAGCCGCTGGGTGGTGGTGCAGCAAGGCATGAATGGCGACAGCCGCCAGGCGCGCCGCTATCACTGGCTGTCGGAAGGGCTGACAAGCTTCGTCGACCAGCCACATGCGGCGATCGAGGGCGAAACCCAGGGCGAGATCGTCAACCTGACAGACCACCGCGCCGAGCCATCGCGCAGCAGCCAGCTCAACCTGTTGAAGACCATGAGCCCGGAGCGGATACTTGACGAGCTTGTCGTGTTGGAGCCGCCGCCGAATGCACCGCCTGCGAAAGCAGCCGCGCAGCCGATGCTGCCCAATCTGGTGATGCCGGCACACCACGACGTGCGCGAGAGCGACATTGTCATGCACCGGTTGCACGGCAACATCTCGGCGGCCATCGAAAGCGGGCCGGCCGATTTTCCCGAACTGCTGCTGGTGCCCGGCGTCGGCGCCCGCACAATTCGGGCGCTGGCCATGGTGGCGGAAGTCGTGCATGGCGCGCCCTGCCGCTTCTCCGACCCGGCGCGCTTCTCGCTCGCCCATGGCGGCAAAGACCGGCACCCCTTCCCGGTGCCGCTGAAAGTCTATGACGAGACGATCGCGGTGCTGAAATCGGCCGTCGGCAAGGCAAAGCTCGGCCGCGAGGAAGAGCTTGGCGCGCTGCAGCGGCTGGATGGCGAGGCGCGAAGGCTGGAGCGCTATGTCACCGGGCCGAGCCTGAAGGAGATCGTCGCCGGCGAGTTCGACCAGTCGCATCTGCTCGGCGGGCGCAGCGTGTTCGGGTGGGAGAAGGCGCCGGAGAATGGTGAGCCAACGGGGACGATCAAGAAAGGCGTTTAAGATGGTCCGTCAGCGCCGCCCCTCAATGTCCGGCAGGCGGATGAGGGGCGGCACTGTCCTTGGCGTAGACGCTCTCAGAGGCATCACCCGGTTCAGAGCCTGATTCACCGAACCTCTCTAAGTGCCTGTTTTGCGGGGTTAGTGGTTGGTTCAAAAATGGAGAGCTGATGCCGACAGGCGGTGACGCTGGCTACCCTCATCCCGTAATGCTCGCGCAGGGGTTGTTCACATCTTGCAGAACTATGGAACGAGGTCGTGTCCCGGGAGTTATATTAGCTCAACCTTGAACAGGAGGCAGCCATGAGAAAGCTCCTGCTTGCTTCGACTATCGCTATCGCCGCAGCGGCGGCGATGATCGCCCCGGCGAATGCCGGCGGGCGCATCGTGATCGGCATCGGTAACGGCTACGATGACGGTTACTACAATGACGGCTATCGCGACTATTACGGCGATCGCTACTACGCTCCTCGCCCGTACTACCAGTATGATGCCTACGATAACGGCTTCAGGTATCACCGGTATCACAGGCATCATCGCCACTGCCGCATAGAGTTGGTCAAGCACTGGCGCCATCATCACAGGATCGTTGAGGAAATCCGCGTTTGCGAGTGGTGATCCGATAGCGTGAAACGGTCCGGCCGGCAGCTGTCGGCCGGCCGCTTTGTCTGCGCGAACCACCGGCCTTATCGCGGCTTCCGCATCAGCATCATCCCGTAGTGCACGGCCAGCAGGTCGAGCCCGACCTTCAGCAGCTTCACCACCACATCCCGCCCCTCGCCGGTACGCTCGGCGAGCGCCTTCACCGACTGGCCCTCGAGGCAGATGTTGCGGACCGTGTCGGCAAGTTCCCAGTGGGCCAATGCGGCACTGGCGCCGGTATAGGCGCGGCCGGCGTTGATCACGCGGTCGGGAATGCCGCCACCGATCCGGCTGGCATCGACGCGCTCCTCCCACAGCATCGGCCGCAGCCCGTCGCGCGAGGCGCGCTCGAAATCATCGCGAAACCGCTGGCCGGCCTCGCGCTGCTGGCGGGTCAGCGAGGTGATGCCGACCAGCGGATCGACATTGCGCACCCGCACGACGCCACCGGTGGCGGTGTAGCCGCCATTGGAGACCTCATAGACGCGACGCGCTTCTTGCGTGCCAGCGCTCAGCCGCTTGCGGCCGAAGCGATCATCCTTCAGCGCGAAATCATGGCCGATCTCGCGGCGGATGCGCACCTGCTCGGCCTCGTCCTTGGGCAGCTTTGGTGGTTTGGCTTTCTGTGCGGTTTTCTTGCTCATCGGATGATCCTTGTGGGGTGAATTGTTGAGCTGGAAAGGCCGGCTTTCCTTCGCGCCCCCCTCTGCCCTGCCGGGCATCTCCCCCACGAGGGGGGAGATCGGATGTCGCGCCGGCTTTCGCCAATCTCGAATGCTGCAGGACTGAGCGCTGCGGCGAGGCTGCCAATCTCCCCCCGTGTGGGGGAGATGTCCGGCAGGACAGAGGGGGCGCTGTCCCGTCGACCTATCGCTACTCATCGCCAGTCTACCGGCACCGATGCGTTGCGCCTCGGTGCACTAGTGCTTACACCGTCTCCACCACAGGCCGGTGGAAGCGCGCCTGGTGATAGGCGCAGTAGCTCTTCAGCGCCCTTGTGCGCAGGCCGCAGCACAGCATCTCCAGCCCCGGCCGGCTGCCGGGAGCATCTTTCTCCGGGTCTTCTTCCAGCGTCAGGTCGAGCGGCGCGCGGCAGCGGTTGAACAGGCAGTCGATGAAGCGCATGGCGGCGACATGCGGCTGGCGTCCGATGGCGGCGGGGCGCGGCGCCGGCAGCTTGAAGCGGTAGATTTCGCCATCCACCACAAGCCGCCCCTCACCCAGGATCGAACGCGCCGGCGGGGTCGGCGGCATAGACTTGGCCGGTGGCTGACGGGTCGGTTTGGTGACCGGTCTGACGGGCTGCTTCGAAACTTCGGCCTGCCTTGCGGGCTTGCTCAGCTGATTCTTCCCGGCCGTATTCTCGTTGGCCGCAGTCTTCCCTGTGGCATTCTTCCTGGGTCTCCCGCCGGACCTGCCACCCTTGGGATTGGCAAAGCCGATGGTCTTCAGGGCGCTGTTGCGGTGGACGATGCCGATGATGGCGTTGCGCGAGACCGGGCTGCCGCGCAGCGCCGTAAAGCGGACGGCGATCCTGGTGGCCGACAGGCCATCCCTGAGCCAGACGGCGATCTCCTGCAATTCGGTGTCGGTATAGGCAGTCATGTCGGATCCATTGATTGCGCGCAAAGGCAAGCGGCCCGGTACGAAGGCCGCACAAAGGTTCAAAGCGTCTGGTTCGCTGTGGTCAGGCGGTGCTGGCGGCCGGCAGGGAGTCGGCGGCGAGGCGCCGCAACGCGGCTTCGGCCGCCGCTTTGGTGAGGCCGGACACCGCCCTGCCCGTCAGCCGGTCGAACAGGATGACGGTGCCGTCTTCCGTGCGGATGCAGGAGATGCCCTGCCCGACGGCAGCAGCCCCCGGCGCGCCGCTGGTGCCATCGGGCAAAAAGGTGGCCGGAGCCGGGAGAGGAACGGCTCCGGCCGTTCCGATCGACAGGGGGAGGTCGACCGGATCCGGGGCAAAAGCCCCGGCTTGCGTCCGGACCGGGGAGGAGGACAGCCCGGACGATTGGAGAAAGCTGACGATGCCTGCGGAAACGCTTGCGGTTTGTTCGATCATGCGCTAAGCGTACGATATGTACGAAACGTACGCAAGCAAAATCGTACGTATTGGACGATAATTTCAGGCAATTTGTACGATGCAGGAACCGAGGCACAGATTGCAGCAGGCACGGGCGGAGGCGGGTTATGCCTCGCCGAGCGATGCCGCGCGGGCATTGCGCGATATCAACAAGAACACGCTGATCAGCCACGAGAACGGCAACCGGCCGCTGTCGCGCAAGGCAGCCGAGAAATATGGCCGCCTGTTCGGCGTCGATCCCGGCTGGCTGCTGTTCAATGGCGAGGGCGGCAGCCTTGCGGGCGGCCATTTCGGCTTCGACGAAACGGGCCGGCAGATCCCGATGCCGTCGCTGGCCACGGTCGACGTGCCTATCGTGTCGTGGATCAGCGCCGGCGAACTCGGCAGCCAGGACATGGTGGCCAATCTCAGCGATTATCCGACCATCCCCACCACCGATCTCGAGCAGGGCCAGTGGATCGCGTTGCGCGTCGACGGCCCGTCGATGAACAAGATCTCGCCGCCGGATTCGATCATCTTCGTCAACCTCAGGGACAAGCGGCTGGTGACCAATGGCTGCTACGTCATTTCGGACGAAAGCGGCCAGGCCACCTACAAGCGCTATCGCCCCAACGAGAACCCGCCCTTCCAGCCGGCCTCCTACATGGACATCCCGCCGCCGGCGCTGGAAGGCGCCATCACCATCATCGGGCGGGTGAAGCGCTCGATGATCGATATGTGAGGGGCGGGCTCAGGACTTGGGTTGCTGCATTCATCGTAGCGATTGCTCTTCCTTGACGCGACAATTTCTGCTTGCATGACGAGCGGCTGCCAGCCATTGGCAGAGGCTCAATGGTTTTCGGGGGAGAACCGGCAAATGACAGGCGCGGAAGGCGCGGCCGAGAGCCGGTTGATCCGGCTGGTTCGAAAATGGCGGACACCGTTGCTGCTGTTGCTGGCGGGTCTCGTTGTCGTGGATGTCCGGGGCATCTTTGCCCTGGCAGCCGGCTTCACCTATGCGGCCTGCATTGGCAATCCGGCCGACCCAGCCCGGCGGATCGAAGCCTGCACCCACATCATCGAGGACAAGGCCGGGCGCTCCGACCAACGGGCGATGGCTTACTTCAAGCGCGCCTACGCCTGGGCGGCAAAAGGCGACTACGCCAGCGCCATCGCCGATAACGAGCGTGCGATAGACATCAATCCGAGATTTGCCGTTGCCTACTACAATGGCGGCGTTTTCTGGTCGAACACGGGTGACAATGACCGGGCTATCGCCGACTTCAACCAGGCGATCAGCTTCGGTTTTGGCGGCGCCAACGTCTACCAGAACCGAGGCGCCGCCTGGTCGTCCAAGGGCAATTACGAGCGCGCCATCGCTGATTACACCCAGGCGATCAGCATTGATCCAGAACAGGCCGATACCTATTACGCCCGCGGCGCGGCCTGGGGGCAAAGCGGCGATTACGATCGCGCCGTCGCCGACTACACGCAGGCAATCAGCTTCGATCCGACAGGTGCCTATGGCTATTATGGCCGGGGCCTTGCCTGGTTCAACAAGGGCGACGACGACCGCGCTATCGCCGATTACGCCAAGGCGGTAAACCTCGATCCCAAGCTGGCCGATGCCTACTATGCACTGGGTCTCGCCTGGGCGCACAAGGGCGACCACGACCAGGCCATCATCGACTATGATCAGGCGGCAGGCATCAATCCGGCCTATGCCGATGTCTATGGCGCCCGAGCTCGCTCCTGGGAGGCAAAAGGCAACCCCATCCGCGCCGAGGCCGATCGCAAGAAAGCGCTCAGCCTCGGGGCGAAGTGAGGCTGAGCTCTCAGGCATCTCACCTTTGGCGGCAGGGAGATTGCTCCCTACCCCAGATACGCATTGCTGAAATAGCCCGCGAAATCTGGCCGTTCCTTCAGCGCCTTGCCATCAGCGTCAAGCAGGATGCCGGCACTGAAGAGGTAGCCGCCCATCGCCTCGATCTTGCCCTTGTCGATAGTGCCGATGGCGCCGGCCTCGCTTCTGAGGAAGTGCCCATCGACCAGCATCTTCAGCGAGGCGTGGATCAGCGCCGGGTCGGTCAGCGCATCCTTGTTGGAAGCGATCAACAGGTCGCCAGCCTCCCGCGGATGATCGACGGCGAACTGATAGCCGCGCCGCGTCGCCTCGACGAAGGCCGATGCCGCTTTCGGGTTTGCCTGGAGATAGGTATCGCTGGAGGCGATGACAGTGGTGTGCTCGTCGGGCACACCATAATCGGCATAGCGGAAGTTGCGCTGCCTGATACCCTTCAGTTCGGCATCGACGCCTTCCCAGGTCGAGACCTCTAGCGTGAAGTCGACCGATCCGTTGGCCAGCGCCTCATAGGCCGAGGTGCCGAGCGTCACGGTCTCGAAACTGCCCTTGCCGCCATCGTGGCGGATGATGGTCGAAATCAGCGTGTTTTCCCAGGCGCTGCCGAAGCCGCCATAGGTCAGACCGTCGAGATTTTTGGGGCTCTTGATCTCGCTGCGATCCGCGTTGAAGACCAGCCGGCCGGTCTCCTGCTGCACCACGGCGTAGACCGCCTTGAGATCGGCGCCGGCGGCGCGCTGGGTGAACAGGCCGACGCCGGCAATGCCGAAATTGGCGATGCGGTTGGCAACCAGCGTGCCGGCTCCGGTATCGCCATAGGGCAGGATTTCGACGTCGAGGCCGGCCTCGTCGTAAAAACCTTTTTCGCGGGCAACGAACAGGCCGATGTGGTTGGTGTTGACCGTCCAGTCGAGCGCGACGGTGATTTTTTGCACAGCCGCATGAGCGCGCGAGGCAAGCGGCAGTCCGGCAGCCAGCGTCAGCAGCAAGGCTTGCCGGCGGGTGAATTCAGTCATGATGATCTCCTTTGAGCGGTCTGCGGGAACGACGCTCGGTCGGCACCGGGATTGAGCAGCGTGTCGAGGATTTCGGCTTCGAGTGCGGCGGCTTGGCGCGCGGCATCGCTGCCTGTGGTACGCGGTCGCGGCAGCGGCACGGCGATCTCGCCGATGATGCGGCCCGGCCGCGCCGACATCAGATAGATGCGGTCGGAGAGATAGACGGCTTCGCGCACATCATGGGTGATCAGCAACGCCGTCCAGCGATGACGCCGCCACATGCCTTCCAGCCAGCGCTGCATGGCCGCGCGTGTCAGCGCATCCAGCGCGCCAAAGGGCTCGTCGAGCAGCAGCATGTCGCGCTGCTGCACCACGGTGCGCAGAAGCGCGGCGCGCTGGCGCATGCCGCCGGAGAGTTCCGCCGGCCAGGCTCGCTCGAAACCGGCAAGGCCGAACTCGGCGAACAGCGGCGCGACTCGCTCCCGGGCGGCCCGTCGCGACACGCCCTGGACTTCCAGCCCCAGCGTTACATTGTCGATGACGCGCCGCCACGGCATCAATGCGTCGCGCTGTGGCATGAAGGCGAAAGGGCTGCCATCCAAGGGCGCGCCGTCGAAGCGCATGTCTCCCCCGCCTTTCAGCGCGCCGGTGAGCAGCTGGAACAGCGTCGACTTGCCGGCGCCGGAGGGGCCGAGGATGGAGACGAACTCGCCGGCCGCGACGTGAAGCGAAATGCCGGCGAGCACCTCGAGCGCGCCGAAGCTTTTGCTGATGTCCCGGAGCTCGAGCCGTTTCATTGGCGGCTCTCTCCCGAACGCTTTCGGTCGTCGCTATCGCTCCCCGCATTTTCCCAAGGCATGGCGAGACGCTGGACGAGCACGGCAATGCCGAACAAGATGAGCGTGAGCGCGGCGCTGACGGCGACCGCGGCGAGCACCAAATCGGGGCGAAAATTGTTCTTGGCGTTGAGCATGTAGATGCCCAGCCCTTTCGCCGCTCCGGCATATTCGGCGAAGATCGCGCCGACGACGGCGTAAGTGATGGAGATGCGCAGCCCGGCGAAGAAATAGGGCAGCGCCGAGGGCAGCCGCGCCAGCCAGAAAATGCGCCAGCGCCCCGCCCCCATGGCGGCGAGCATCTGCGAAATCTCCGTGCTCGTGGCGGCAAAACCCTCGACCAGCGCCACCATCATCGGGAAGAAGGTGACGAGCGCCACAAGCAGGATTTTTGGCATCAACCCGAAGCCGAACCACAGCACGATGAGCGGCGCGATCGCCACCAGCGGCAAGGTCTGGCTGACGATCAGCAGCGGAAAGAGCGCGCGGCGCAGCGGGGCCAGAAAATCGACCAGCGCCGAAAGCACGAAGGCAGCGACCAACGAGCAGGCAAAGCCGGCTGATGTGGCGCGGATGGTGGGAAGCGTGTTTTCGGCAAGGGCGGCGCGATTCTCCCAGGCCTGCAGCAGCACGCGGGACGGCGCCGGCAGCATGGTGGGGGCGACGCCGCCATAGCGGGCGTAGACCTCCCAGGCTGCAAGGATCAGGGCGAAGGCGATGGCGGCGGGTGCTGTCTTGGCGATAGCGGCGGCTGATCTCCCCCCTCGAGGGGGAGATGTCGCCGAAGGCGACAGAGGGGGTCGCCGACCGTAGAGCGCCCACGCCCTGCCGACGCGAAAAGGACGTCGGCGCTCCACGCGCTGGGACCCCCTCTGGCCTGCCGGCCATCTCCCCCTCAAAGGGGGAGATTCACCGGCATCGCCGTCGTCGCCAATCGCCAATGGCTCCTCTCCTCTCTGTGCTGAGAAGTCAGAGGCAGAGGCATCTCCGCCACGCGATGGGTTGGGCAAAACAGCCACGGCAATATCCTCGACGAACGACGCTTGAGCCGCGGCTCAGACGGCGCTCGGGCTGTTCGCCGAAATGGTGACGTCGAGGGTGACGTGGCCGGCGCCCGGGCCGAAGCGGCAGAAGGCTTCGTTAAGCGTGGCAAACACCGCGCCGGCATCGCCGCGTAATTTGGTGCAGAAGTTTTTCGAGCGCTCGAAGACACCGGACTGCTTCAGGAAATCGATGCAGCCATAGATCTCGTCCATGTGGTCGCCGGTGCCCATGACATAGAGCGAGAATTGCGCCGCCACCGGCTGGTCTGTCGATGGCGTCGCCTGCACGGCGCGGATCGCAGCGAGCTTGCGCTCGTCCAAGGGAATGGTGGGGCCGCCGGTCTCGTCGGAGCGGCAGATCGGATCGTCGGGCTCGCCCGGACAGCCACGCGAAACCGCAGCCGAAAGCACGCAGTGCTTGCCGCTTTTGGCCGCCGCCACAAACAGGTCGCGCATGGCCGGGAACAGCACCTCGGGCGGCCCGACCAGAAGCGTCGAGATGTCGTCGGTCTCGATCCGCAACCGGTCGCGCCAGGGATCGAGCGCGCCGAGCGCGCCAAGGATGACGCCGACGAAATCGTCGGTCATGGGATAAAGGGAAATCTGTGCGCCGGAAAACATCGCCCGCCTCGCTCCGCTGGTATTATCCAGATCAGCTTTAGGGTCCGAAGGCTTGCCGCCCTCATCTCAGCCCCGACCATACGGAGCACCCCTGTGGATGAGCGGGTTAAAGCACTGTTCGAGCGATTGGGGAAGCGTATTTTTTCGGCTGTCATCGCGAAGTGTGTTGGGCCAAGTTTCTTGCCTTGAGGAAAAGTCGCATCATTCGGGAGCTGAATTCGTTCAAATTGTACGCGATGCGCTTGACTGGATTTCGTACATAACGTACGATAGTTGCTTTCAACAAGGGGTTTTCCGTGAGCACAGCGAACCATGCCGCCTTCGCCGACCTCTCCCGCCCGCTGCTGTCACCCCCACTGTTATCGCTCTTGTCGCTCGACCAGCGCGAACGCGTTGCCGGAGCATGGCGAATGGCCAGCCAGGACATCGCCGACGACATTCGTTTCATCCGCCAGTATCTGAAGGTGATTGCCGAGAAGGATGAAAGGCTGTCGACCGGCACGCTCGTTCATAGCCGCGCCTATGTCGAGGCCTGCGCCGGCTGGCTGCCGCAAACGGTGGCGCGCTATCTGCGGCACCTGCGCCAGATCACCGAATGCGAACTGGCCATGACAGAAGCTGGCATCCGCTTTGCGCTGTCGAGTTATGCCTGGGAGGCATGAGACGCTGTTTCGCCTTGTCGCCAAACAAAACAAATTGCGCTGCCCATTGCAGCCGCAATTCGTCAGGTTGAGAGGCTCGGGCGCGCCTGAACGGCGGGCGCCAAGGATGACCCCCCGGGCGAATTCAGCCCTTGCGCTATTTTGACTTGGCCTTGCCGGACTTTGCCGTGGCGGGCTTCGCGGCCTTTGGCTTGGCGTCTGCCTTGGCGGGCTTCGCAACAGCCTTCTTCGCCGCCTTCTTCGGCTTGGCGGCTGCGCCGTCGACCTCGGCCGCGGCCTGATCCCAATGCTCCTGATGCGCACCTTCGGGGCGGCCTGCCTGTTCCCAGATCTCGTGTGCGCGCTGGCGAATGCGGTCCTGTCTGTCGTCCGTCACTTAAGCCTCCGTGGTTGGGTCCGATCGGTTGGTCCAGATTCCACGAAAACATTAGCCGAAAATTCAGCCGGCGTCTTGAATGACTCAGCGCCGATCGGAAACGACCGCTACGCCAAGCAGTGCTGCTTTCTTGGTAATCAGCCCGGCAAGGTCAGCGTCCGAACGATCGGTGCCGGTGCGCTCGCGCAGGACCGCGATTGCTTCCTGCATCGACAACAGCGCCGTACTGCGCTCGGCCAGCAACTTGTCGCAACACGCCGCAACATTGGCGGAGCTCGGGGTTTCGACATGCGGCAACATGGCAATGCTCCTTTCCCGGTTCGACCCTGCCATTCTTGTTCGCAAGAACGGCAGGGCCAGATTATCGACGATGGTTCTATTCGTCGGAACTACTCGACGACCTCGACGATCCTGCGCGTGCTGGGGTCGACCAACACGGTATGATTGTCGACGACGGCGTATCTGTACTGAACATCGGGCACCTCTTGCAGTTCGACCGTGTCCGGCAAGGCGGAGCCGACATTCAACTCGACACCGAGGAGGTTGATCGAGGCAAGCGGGTGCTTATGCACATATTCGCGTACGACGGTGCGCTGTTCGGGGGTGACGATCACCTGCCGTTGTGCCGGCTGCGTGACAATGACTTCGTCGGCAGCGGCAACACCGAGACCGGCGATCATGGCAAGCCCGGCGACGGCGGGAATAAGGACGGTTTTCATCTTCGTCTCCTGTCGTTGTTGGTGAGCTCCGCCTTGTTCCCGCACGAGGCGAAAACAGCACAGATCGAGCTGGCGGGCTCCTGGAGGCAAACGCCGCCGGTACGGTCTTGTTCCGCAAGCGGAGACTAAATTGATCGGCTTGCCGGCCATGTCAGCTGGAACCGCATCGGCATGATTCGCATTGAAGACGATCCCTCAGGAGACCTTCAATATGAACGATATGCGGCTCCAAGTTCCGGTGGCGATTGCGGTCGGCGCCGGCTTCAAACGCGACATCGCGACGTTGGCCGAGATGCAGAATTCTCTCAAGGAATGGCCGCAGGCCGGACGCGGCAAGATTTATGACACGGCACTGAGGGCCTGCGAAATGGCCAGGGCTGGACACCTGACCAAGGACCAGGCGCGGCGGGCCTTCACCGCCTTTGCCGAGGCGGCAGGCATTGCCTGGACCGGCATCGATCCGGTGACGGCGCTTCGCCTGGCCAAAACTGGCCGGCCCCGGCCCACACTGTAGAGACCTCAAACGAGATCATTGCTTCGGCGGCTGCACAGGCACCTCGCCGGGCTTGATCACCGGCGTTTTGCCTTGATCCGGCGGCGGCTGCGTCATGCCCTGGTCACCGCTGGGCGGCGGCTGCAGCACGCCGCCGCAAGAACCAAGATCGGCGCTCGAATTGCCATTGCCGTCATTGGCGGGAGGCTGCTGTTGGCCATCCTGGGGCTGCGCCTGGCAAGGCACGGGAGGAGCGCCCTCGCCGCTGTCTTGCGCGGCCGCGGGGCCGGCAAGCGCCAGCAGCGCGCACGGCAAGAAAACAAAGATCTTCATTGTCCGGTCTCCGTCTGGAATCGTCTTCCTGTTGGCAAATGCAGGCTGGCGGCAATTGGTTCCCCCAAGCGGTCCCCAAGTGGCTCCCAAGCGAAGTGGACCGGTTTTCGGGAACCTGCTTGCCGGCGGCGAGTTCCACATTCTCGATGCAAGCATCGGCCCCAAGCACCGACCCAAGGAGGCAATCATGGATCCCCGCAGAAAACCAAGCGACGAAGTGGAAGCGCCGACGCCGCGGCAGCAGGACTGGGATGCGCTGCGCGGCGCAAGAATTCTGCCCGACGGGGCGGACGAAGAAAGCCTGCCGGATATCACCGGTGTCGAGAAGGAAGGCGAGCTGCCCGAGGAAGACGACGGCAACTCCTACCGGGACAGTGACGACGCCCTGCCCGACGATGCCGAGGAAGCCGCCATCGGCCGCGATCCGGCGAGACGCGGCGGCCCTTTCGACGAGATGTAGGCTCGAAGCAGTCTGCGCCGGACTTTCGAAGCGTTTTACCGGAACTCTTCGTCTGTTCGCTGGTTAGGAAATTGTCCAACCCAGAGGAGACCGGTCATGGATCACAGATCGGCTCTGTCGATCATCTGCATGGCAGTCAGGTCGTCATCGACGTCGGCGGCTTTCTTGGCATCGGCGCCAAGCCGGTGGCGGTCACCACCAGCCAGCTTGACTTCATGCGCGACGAGGATGGCGACGTCCACGCCGTCACCAGTTGGACCAAGGACCAGCTCAAGGCGATGCCGGAGCATCGGGACTGATACTTTTCGAAGGGCCCGGCTGCAGCCGGGCGCCCTTCGTTCGTCACGCCAGTGCGCCCTGGCGGCTTGGCTTCAGCGGCGCCCTGGTGATCAGGGAGAGACCGATGATCAGAAAACTCAAATCAGGAAAATACCGCCTCTATTCGCGCAAGGTCGATGAAAAGACCGGACGGCGACGCAACCTCGGCACCTTCGACAGCCGCGAAGCGGCCGAGAAACACGAACGCGAAGTCCAGTATTTCAAGCGCCATTGAGGCCGCTGATATCTTCAAGACGCGCATACGATCGCCCGACGCGGACCGTGCAGGTGCTCGCTCCGGCATCGCAGACGGCTGGCCCCGGCAACCGCCGGCGCTTGAGTGCCGACGGGCGCACGATCGGGCCTTCAGTTCGATGCGGGATCGCCCAGCGCCTCGGTGACGAAGGAAGCCGCGATCAGGTCGTCGGCATCGATGCGTAGGGACCCTTCGGCGTCCCCCATGATGGCCGCGACCTTCTGGAAGGTCTGCATCTCGTGTTCAGTAATCCGGGCGTTTCGCATCCTGGCTTTCAGATCGGCGATGCGTCGGCCCAATGAGGCCGACGTTCCGATTTCTCTTTTCGACATGGCGTCGTGCTCCTCCCCCAACCCATGCTTGGTTTTGCCCTCTGCCCGCTTGGCTGCACCCATTGCTGCCTATTTATAAGGCAGCACGAATACAGTCGCGGCAACGCGCGGTACCAGGGAAGGTTCCAGCGTAAAATGGTCACGAAATAATACGGGAAGGCGGGCAGCCCGAACCGGCGACTAGGCGCCGCAACCACCGGCTGCGGCCACCAGGCCAAACCAACCCCCGTCGCTATTGGCGACGCGGATCAGACTTCAATCACCTTGCGCTGACAGTCAGCGAGAGGCTGACGGTACGGCTGCGGCCGAGCGCGCCGTTTCGGGTGAGAACACCACGAAAGCAAAGATCAGAACGGCAGCGGCGACAATCAGCGAGCCACCGGCAACGACAGGCTCAAACGCCGGATTTCCCTGCAGCATCACATAGAGTGCTGGCAGCATGATCACCACGCCAACCGTATAGAGCCAGTAGTGGATCATGGCGATGCGACGCGCCGCCTTTTGTGGATTGAGCGCGTAATAACCGCCGAAGATGGCGCTCGTCACCCAGCCCAGCAGATTGATATGCGCATGCGCCGGGAAGGCGCTGTGGTCGCCCGAGATCGCCATCTGCAGGCCGGCCGCGATCCCCAATATGAGGAACACGATGGCGGTTTTAAAGAAAAGTTCCGAAACCCTAGGCATGTCGTTTTCTCCCCGATGCCGTTTACCCCAATATTGCGAAGGCTACACTCGGGAGCGGAGATTTGCCATGCCTTACTTGGGGTTAGTAACGCTTTTCCCTTGATATTGGCAGTTCCGTCGTACCGTCAAAAAAGCCGCCGGGGCGAGACCCGGCGGCTTGGACGTTCGATTGGCCGTTTCAGCCGCGATCGGCTTTATGGCGTTGGCGCAGGGGCCAGCTTGGCGGCCATTTGGTCGATCTTGTCGGCAAGCACACCGTTGGCCCAGTCGGTGACTTCGGGGTCGACCGGCTTGTTGGCCATATCGGCGAGTGCGTCATCAAGCGATGGGATGCCGAGAGTGGCGGCGTCGGCAGCCGTCTGCGCCGCGTCAACCGCCGCTTGAGCATCCGTGACCGCGGCCTCCAGATCCGCGATCGCTGCGGCCTGGGCCGCCGCCACCTCGGGCGTTGCAGGCGTAATGGCATTCGCCGCGTCGAACAGCGCCTGCTGGGCGGGCACCGCGTCCTCGGCCGCCGTCAGCGCCGCCTTTGCGTCGGCAAGCGCGGCTTGGGCGTTCTTGGCAACTGCCGACGCCGTCACATAAGCCTGAACGCCGGCGAACTTCTTGCTCTTGGAGTTCAAATAGGCGTTGATGTTGCGTTGCAGCGAGTTCAGCCGGCCAAGCTTGGCGTGGATGTTCTTATCCTTGGGCGTCGCGGCGACCTCGACGTCATCGACGGTGGCCTCGTCATCAGTCGAGGCCTTCTTTCCGGCGTGAGCCGATGCCGACTTGCCATGCGAAGCGCTATTGCCGGATTTGCCGCTATTGCCGTTGCCGCCGCCATTGCCGTTGCCGCCACCGTTGCCGCCGCCATGGCCGTGGCCACCACCGTTACCGTTACCACCAGCACCGGCCAAGGCCGGAGAGGCCAGGAGCGCAAACGCGGCAAGCGCCGCCAAAAGAGTTTTTCGGGATGTCATGATACCTCCTCGGGGGATAGCCACCTCCGCCGACTCGCTATAGCAGCGCCATATGAGAATTTGCTAATTCGATGGAGTAAACTTTAGATAAATGTGGTTGCGATACGCGATAATCGGGCTGCAAAGGGCCGGGAAAAATCTTGTAAATAATTGAAATATAAACACAAATGTGAAAATCGCCGAGCGAACCGGCCCTTTGCGCGACTGACGCCCTATACTGATCAGACCTTAGGCCTAATTGCTGTGATACTTAGGTCGCAACCATGACCGTCGTCGCGTAATTTGTCGAACTGGTGTCGAGTACGGATTCGACATGACCCAGCAACCAACTTGGTGATCGAGCTGCCGGCAGAGCCGCCTTCGAGGCGGATGTATTGAGCGCCAGAAAAGCAGGCGTTCGGAGCATCGGTGATGGTCGATTGGTCGCCCGGGAAGGACGGCCTTCTCAACCGCTTGCGGCATTGGGCCTATGGCATCAGCAGGATATCAGCGCCCGGCTGTTCGTCGAACAGCACCGCGCAGCCGCGCCTCAGCGCCACCGCAGACAGCGCATTGGCCACCGCCTCGTCCGGCGACACGAAATCGCCGGTCAGCACCCGCAACTCTTCTACCGCCTTGGCCATCGACACGCAGTGCCCGGCAACGCGATCGCTCGTGCAGGCGTCAATGACGCTGACGAGGTCGATCATCTCGAACTGGCCCATACCGGCCTCCACGAAACAGTGTCCCATCGAGACAATCAACGCCGCGGCGAGAGACAATGTTCCCTGCGCCCGGCGGCAAGGCAGATCAAATCTACTGCCGGTCTCCAGCAAACTCACTGGAGGTAAGCGCCGCGCTTGACAGCGGACCCTGTTTGTTCTCTATTTGTTCGCAAAACTACCCCTAGCAACAGACGCGGCTAATGCTGCAACGCCCAAAGGAACGGCCGGGATGGAACCCACCATCCTGCATGCGGATCTCGACGCCTTCTATGCCTCGGTCGAGCAGTTGCTCGACCCGTCGCTCAGGGGCAAGCCGATTGCCGTCGGCGGTGGTGTCGTGCTTGCCGCTTCCTACGAGGCCAGGGTTTTTGGCGTGCGCGGCGGGATGCCGGGACGACGCGCGCGGAAGCTTTGCCCGCAGTTGATCTTTGTCGGCGGAAATTTCGGCGAGTACCAGAGGCTGGGCGACGCCGCGATCAAAGTGCTCGACGATTTCACGCCGCTGGTCGAGCGCATCTCCATCGACGAGGCCTTTGCCGATGTCGCCGGCTGCACGCATCTGTTCGGGTCGCCGGCCGAGATCGCCGCCAAGGTGCGGCGGCGTGTGCGGGCGGAACTCGGGCTGCCGATCTCGATCGGCGTGGCGCGCACCAAGCATCTGGCCAAGATCGCCTCGCAAGTGGCAAAACCCGACGGGATGGTGGTGGTCGATCCGGCAACGGAGCTCGCCTTCCTGCACGATCTGCCTGTCGGGTTGATGTGGGGCGTCGGCCCGGCGACCAAAGCGCGGCTGGCCGAGATCGGCATCGAGACCATCGGCCAGCTGGCAAAGACGCATAGCGGCGCGCTGCGCCGGCTGCTCGGGCCTGCCGCCGGCGAAAAGCTGGCGTCACTGGCGTGGAACCGCGACCCGCGAAAACTCGAAACCCACCGTCGATCGCATTCCGCCGGTGCGCAGTCGGCACTTGGCAAGCGGCCTGCCGAGGCCCGTATCTTCGGACCTGTGCTGCTGCATCTGGCAGACCGGGTCGCCAGCCGCCTCAGGGCAAAATCGCGGCCCGGCCGCACGGTGACAGTGCGGGTGCGTTTCGCCGATCTGCACGCTGTCACGCGCTCGCTGACGCTCGAGCAGCCGATTTCGGCGACCGCGATGCTGGCCGAAATCGCCGAGGAACTGGTGCGCGGCGTGCTGGCCGCCAACCCGCGGGAAAAGACCATCTCACTGCTGGCGATCTCGGTGTCGCAACTGGAAGAAAGTGCCGAGCTGCAGCTGGAACTGCCGCTCGGGCTCGATGACGAGAAGCAGCGGCCCGGCAGCAAAAAGGGCCTGGCGCGCTTTGGCGCCGACCGCGCCATCGACAAGATCCGCCAGCGCTTTGGCAGAGAGGCGGTCGGCTATGGCGCGGTGGCGCTGGAGGCCCGGCGCTCGGTTCCCGACGCCTTCCGCGAACTGGCGGAAAAGGAGCTGTGAGAACTATCGGCCGGTGCGCCAATAGCGATGCACCTTGACGCCGCTTGCCCCATGCCAAGGCTCACAAGCTATGCCGTCATGGTCGGCGTCGTGCGTCGGCCAGTAGCCCGGTTCTCCCACATGCGCAGGGGCCAGGCCGACGGCACGCGCAGCGCTACAGTTCGGAAATGCCGCAAGGTGCCTGAGCACGGCCCATGGCGAGTCGAACCGGACGCCCAGAAAGCCGTAGACGATGTAGCCGAACAACAGGATGAACGGGGCCAGCATGGCCAGCCATCTCAACCTGCCCGACCTGCCATGGCGGCGATGCATTGGCCAACGCACGAACGGCAGGAGCATCATCCTTGGCACGCCCCCTTCTTGGCACGCTCCTTCTTGGCACGCCCCCTCTTGGCACGCCTTGGGGCCTCACTCCCTGAAGGCGCGGTTGATCTGGTCTTGCAGCGGCTTGACGAGGTAGGAGATCACGGTCCGGTCGGCGGTCTTGATGAAGGATTCGACCGGCATGCCCGGAACCAGCTTGATCTCGCCAAGGCGAGCCACTTCCGCGCTCGTGGTCGCGATGCGCACGGTGTAGTAGCTGATGCCGGTGCGCTGGTCGGTGGTCGTGTCCGGCGAGGTGCGCTCGACCGTGCCGTTGATCTGCGGCGTGGTGCGCTGGTTGAAGGCCGAGAAGCGCAGTGCGGCCGGCTGGCCGACCCATAGCTGGTCGATGTCGCTCGGCGCGATCTTGGCCTCGACGGTCAGGCTGTCGCTGTCGGGCACGATCTGCATGATTGTCTGGCCGGGGGTGATGACACCGCCGATGGTATGGACGATGGACTGCTGAACGACGCCGTCCTGCGGCGCACGAATGTCGATGCGCTTGAGCTGGTCCTCGGCGGCGATCTTGCGCTCCGTCAGTTCGCCAACCTTGGCGTCGATATCGCGCAACTCCTTGTTGACGTCGGTGTTGAGTTCGAGATCGATCTGGATGATCTGCAAATTGATCTCGGCAATCTTGCCCTGGGCCTGCGCCTGGGCCGCTATCAGCTGGCTGCGCTCGCCGTCGAGCCGCGCCGACTCGCGCTCCATGGCCGTCAGGCGGTCGATGGAAATCAGCCGCTTTTTCCACAGCTGACGTATGCTGGCCAATTCCTCCTCGACGAGCGTGATTTCTTTCGACTTGGCGTCAGCCTGGCCCGTGTTCCCCACGATCTCCTTCTGCAGCTGGAGGATGCGCTCCTGCAACTGGCTCTTCTGGCCGGACCGGGACGCCCGCCCCGTCTCGAAGACCTGCTCCTCGCCGGCAATGATCTCGGCGATCGCCGGGTCGTCGCGGCGATCGAGAACATCCCTAGGGAAGGCGATGGTGTCGGCGCCCTCGCGCTCGGCCTCGAGGCGCGCCTCGCGCGCCGACAGCTGGTCCAGCGACTTGGTCACCACGGCAAGGTTGGCTGCCGGCATGGTGGGGTCGAGGCGCACGAGCAGCGCACCGTGCTTGACGCGGTCGCCGTCGCGCACGGCGATCTCGCCGACGATGCCTCCGGTCGAATGCTGCACGTCCTTGACGTGGGAATCGACGACGAGGACGCCGGGGGCGATGACCGCTCCGGAAATGCGGGTCAGCGATGCCCAGCCGCCGACACCGCCAACCAGCAGCGCGACCGCGACGAGACCGAAACGCATATAGCGTCGAATGGATTGGTGGGAGGAGCTCAGCATCGTTCCTCCCTTCATTCGCCTGCCGCCACCGCGCCAGGCGTCGGCTCTTCGGTGGCGAGCCTGAGACGTGGCACGGCGACCATCGGTGGCTGCGGCCGCGGGAACAGCTTGGCCAGAACGTCATCCTTGAGGCCGAAAGCCTGGACGCGACCCTGGTTCATGGCGAGGATGAAATCGACCGTGGCGAGCGCGCTCGGCCGGTGTGCCACCAGCACGACCATGCCGCCGCGCTTCCGCACCCCCATGATCGCCTGCAGGAGCGCCTGCTCACCTTCGGCATCGAGGTTTGAATTCGGTTCATCGAGCACGACCAGGAAAGGATCGCGATAGAGCGCACGGGCCAGCGCGATGCGCTGGCGCTGGCCCGCCGACACGGCCTCGCCGAGCTCGCCGATCTGGGTTTCGTAGCCGTCGCGGAAACCGACGATGAGATCATGCGCGCCGGCGGCGTTGGCCGCGGCAATGATCGCGGCGGGATCGGCATCGGGCTCGAAACGCGCGATGTTCTCGGCGACCGTGCCGGCAAACAGCTCCACGTCCTGCGGCAGGTAACCGATGAAGCGGCCACGATCCTCCGCCGACCACTGGTCGAGGTCGGCGCCGTCGAGGCGGATCCTGCCGGCAGCGGGCTGCCAGGCCCCGACGAGCGCCCTGACCAGCGTCGACTTGCCCGAACCGCTCTGGCCGATGACGCCGACGGCGTGTCCCGCCTCAAGGGCAAAACTGGCGTCATGCACCAGCGGCCGCTGCGTGCCGGGGGCCGCGACGCTGACACCCTGCATGAAAACGTGACGGCTCGGCGACGGCATGGTCATCGGCTCGGCGTCGGCCGGCAATGCCGCGAGAATCCTGGTCAGCCGCTGCCAGCCCTGCCGCGCGGTCAGGAAACCCTTCCAGTTGGCGATGACCAGATCGACGGGCGCCAGCGCGCGGCCGCTCAGGATCGATGCGGTGATGATGATGCCCGCCGTCGCCTCCTGCTCGATGACCAGCCAAGCRCCGATACCGAGCATGGCCGACTGCAGCAGCATGCGCAGCACCTTGGACACGGCGCCGAAACCGCCGGCGATATCGCTGACGCTGCGCTGCTCGGCGAGATAATCGCGGTTGGCCTCTTCCCATCGCTTGGCCATCCGGCCGCCCATGCCGAGGGCCGCGATGACTTCCGCATTGCGGTTGCCGGTCGTGGTCAGGCCGTTGCGGATGATGCCGGTCTGGGTACCTGAGGTGACCGGCTTGCGCGTCAGCCGCTCGGCAAAGATGGTCAAAAGCACCAGCACGATCGCGCCGATCAGGGCGGTCACGCCGAGAAGCACGTGGAACATGAAGATGATGGCCAGATAGAGCGGCAGCCACGGCAGATCGAACAATGCGGTCGGTCCGGTGCCCGACAGGAAGGTCCGCACGCTGTCGAGATCGCGCACCGGCTGCATGCTGTCGCCGTTGCGCCCGACCTTGAGCGGCAGCTTGAGGACGCTGGAATAGACGCGGGCGCCGAGCGCCTCGTCGAGGGCGCCGCCGATGCGCACCAGGATGCGGCCGCGGATGAAATCGAGCACGCCTTGCCCCGCATAGAGGATGGCGACGAGCAGGCTGAGGCCGATCAGCGTCGGCACGCTGCGGCTCGGCAGCACGCGATCGTAAACCTCGAGCATGTAGATCGAACTGGACAACATCAGCACGTTGAGGACGCCACTGAACAGCGCGATGGCGATGAACGCCGAGCGGCAGGATTTGATCGCCGCCGCGAGTTCCGATCCCTGTTGCCGGGCATTGGGCTGCCGGGCACTGGGCCCGGCAGCCCTTCGCGCCGTCGCCGCGGCGCCGGGGGCGGCGTCCGGACCGGTTTCAGCGCGAAAGGGAGTGCGTCCCCGAAACAGCAGAAGGGTGCCAAATATCGCCAGCGCCAGACAGAGCAACCAGACACCCGGCGATACCGTCAGCACGCCACCGAGCCCAAGAAAAAGGGCGCAGGCGATCAAAACCAGACCCAAGGACCTGATCCTGGCCTGCGCCGAATTGAAGATAGTGGAGCCCCTTCCCATGCCAGTTCATGCGGGCGGCGCTGCGGCAATGCACCCGGCCGAAGGCCGGGGGCCTGCCTCAGGCGATACCCGTCAGGCCTCCCACTTCATGCAGCGTGAGCCAGAACTGGTCGAGCGTGTTGGGATGCTCGTCGATGATGTTGGCCCCATCGAACCAGGCGACATGGCCGCCTGCCCCGGATGTCACCAGTTGGCCCTGGTTGAACCACATCAGCGCGTTCTTCAGGCCCTCGCCGTCGGCCTCCTTGCCGCCGTTCCAGTCAGTGATGCCGGAGCTCGGATCGGTGACGTCGACATATTTGGTCCAGGCATCCGAGCTCGTCTTGACGGCACCGCCCGCCAGCGCCGTGCCGGCGACGTTGGTGTCGATCTTGTTGTCATGGTTCGCGTCGAGGTTGACGCCCCCCACTGACCATACCCCCTCGCCCTTCAGCCACATCACCGCCTCGGTGATCAAGTCGGTGGGCTGGTCGACGTGGTTGTCGATGTTGAGCTGGGTGGCGATCGCCTGCTGCAGCATGATGATGCGCGCGTCACCGCCCGCCGAACTCGATTCGATGGACTTGGCCAGGGAGTTCGAAATCAGCAGGGTGTCTTCGCCGGCGTCGGCAACGCCGTTGTGATTGATGTCGCCGAGAAGCAGGTTGCCATCGGTGCGCGGATTGATGTCCAGGCCCCAGATGACGCCACTGTTGAAAGCGCTCTTGGTGGGATTGCTCTCGTGGCCGGTGACACCATCCCAGGCATCGGTATGGCTGCCCCAGAACCCCTGGGTCAGCGCCTTGTTCGAGAAGCCCTCATAGTCACTGCTGTCGGTGGCGCTCGGAGTGAGCGAATGTCCGGCCGTGTCGGCAAAGGCATTGGTGGTCGCCGTTGCATTGTTGACATAGCTGCCAGGTTGCGCGACGCCGGTTGCCTTGTAATGCCAGATCTCGTTCGGATCGAGCAGGTTGTTGTGGTTGATGTCGCCGGTGTTGTAGCCGCCGCTGGTAATCGCCGTGGCATTGAAGTCGTCGCCGGTGCCGACCGTGCCATTGTCGTCCTTGACCACGACGTTGGCGAGCGCGACGTTGCCGTCGTTCTTGACATCATAGGTCCAGGTCACGGCCTGGCCCTGGAAGATGTTGAGGCCGTGGTCGACGCCGTTGGTCTTCTTGTCGAGCGTGATATGCGGATTGGCGCCGAAATAGCTGGAGCCGTCCGTAGCCGTATCAGTGCCGGTATGACCGGCAGTATCAGTGAACGAGCCGGAGGCCGAGCCGATGTTGCTGTAGTTGCCAATGCCGGCAACGCCTGTGCCGGTGAAGACCCAGGCCTCGGTGAGGTCGAGCTTGTCGTTGTTGTTGGTGTCGCCGATGTTGTGGACGGCATCGCCGCCGAGCACTCCGGTGACCGTCACGCCCTGATCGTCGGTCACGTTGACGCCCGAAAGCGCGACATTGCCGACATTGGTGACCGTGTATTTCCAGGAGATCGCCTCGCCGGACAGGATGGTCAGGCCGTCGCCCGATGTCGCGCCGTCAACCGTCACCTTGTTGATGGCGATTTCCGGATCGGCGCCGAAATAGCTGGAGCCGTCGGTGGCGGTGTCGGTGCCGGTGTGGCCGGCAGTATCGGTGAACGAGCCGGAGGCCGAACCGATGTTGCTGTAGGTTCCAGTGCCGGCAACGCCGGTGCCGGTAAACACCCAGGCTTCGGTGAGATCAAGCTTGCCGTCATTGTTGGTGTCGCCGACATTGTGCACGGCATCGGCGCCGAGCACCCCGGTGACCGTCACGCCCTGGTCGTCGGAGACGTTGACGCCTGAAAGCGCGACGTTGCCCGTGTTGGTAACCGTGTATTTCCAGGAGATCGCTTCGCCGGTCAAAATGTTCAGGCCGTCGCCGGATGTCGCGCCGTCGACCGTCACTTTGTTAATGGCGATCTCAGGATCGACGCCGAAATAGCTGGAGCCGTCGGTGGCGGTGTCGGTGCCGATGTGACCGGCTTCGTCGGTGAACGAGCCGCTGGCCGACCCGATGTTGCTGTAGGCGCCAGTGCCGGCCACGCCGGTGCCGGTGAACACCCAGGCTTCGGTCAGGTCGAGCTTGCCGTCATTGTTGGTGTCGCCGACATTGTGCACGGCATCGGCGCCGAGCACCCCGGTGACCGTCACGCCCTGATCGTCGGTCACGTCGACGCCTGAAAGCGCGACGTTGCCGACATTGGTAACCGTGTATTTCCACGAGATCGCTTCGCCGGTCAAAATGTTCAGGCCGTCGCCGGATGTCGCGCCGTCGACCGTCACTTTGTTGATGGCGATCTCAGGATCGACGCCGAAATAGCTGGAGCCGTCATCGTCAGTGACCGAAACCGCACCGGCAGTACCGGAAACGTGGCCGATATTGGCATAGTCGCCGGTGATGGCCGTACCGCTGCCGGTAAAGCTCCAGGTCTCCGTGGTGTCGAGCTTGCCGTCATTGTTGACGTCGCCGATGTTGTGGGTGTTGTCTGCCCCAAGCACCGCAGTGACGACCACACCCTGGTTGTCGGTGACGACGATGTTCGACAAGGCGACATTGCCGGTGTTGCTCACCGCGTATTGCCAGGAGATCGCATCACCGGAGAGCACTTGCAGCCCGTCGCCGATCGCCGAGCCGTCGACCGTTACCTTGTCGATGCCTATTCCAGGCGTATCAGTGCCGGTGCCAGGTGTCGTAAGGGTGCGCCACTCCTCGAAGCCGCCATTGGAGCCGGAGAAGCTCGAAAACAATGTCACATAGGATCCCGGGGAGACGCCGGCCGCCGTGAAGTCGCTGACCGGGACGAGTACCCGGTAGTCGTCCGTCCCCGAGCCATGATTGGAATCGATCAAAAACTGCGGGTCGCTCAGGTCAAGATGGAAGACGGTGGTGAACCCTGCAAAGCCCGCATTGTAGTCGGTAAGGGTTGCCCCGGCGTTGGAGATGTAGACATCCAGGCCGGTCAGCGTGATGTTGCCGTTTACGGCATTGTTGCTTTCGTTGAGATCCAGCCGAAACTCGATGTAGTCGATGCCGCCGACATTGATCGATTGCATGTTGCTGTATTGCAGGTCGTGGGTGAAGGACGCCTTGTTGTCGAGGACGTTGCCGTTCTGGTCGGTGTTGAAGCCCTCCTCCACACCCGTCGCCTGCAGCCGCAGGAAGGAATCGTAGTTGCCGGTTCCCGAACCTTCCGTCGTTGCCTCGAGAAGGACGCCGCCGCCCAGATCTGTTGCCATTCCCATTTCCTCCACATTGTCGTCCGGTCAGCGATCAAGCCGCCGCCGGCCACCCCAGGGTTGATTGCAAGCTCCGAGCGCCCGGCTCCCGCGCAGCATGGCGTGCCGATGAGCGATCGTTTTGGTAAAAAGAAGGGGGAATTTGGACAAAAGTCTGGGGGCGGCGGCGAAGTCTGAACTTGCTCCGCCAACTGTTGCTGGATGACGGAACACAAGTGCCGTCGAACTGCCTGCCACGCCCACGCCCCATACCCCAAACTCGCGCGGTCAACCTCGACCGCCAGAGCCTTAATAATCCCCTAACCATATTACGCAGGTTGCAATTGGTGCGTCCATATAACCGTGGTTATAGACGCGAACGCAAATTCAACGCCGGTAAATCGCCTTCATATTCAAGTCGAATTCCTTGGCGACGGCCGAATTGTTTTTAAATACCTCAAATTTTACTTTCCTGGACGAGATTATTGGAACCAGTTCCGTGGTCTCATCAAACGACAGGCCGGCAATTATGCGGCGGTATCGCGTCTGCTTTCAGTCCGCTGCCGGGGACCTTGCTGCCGGCAGCACGTGGAGGTTGATTACGTATTTGCTAATTCTTATCGGAAGCACGATGCTGCTGCCGCGATGGCTCCCCTATAAGGAGGAGCGGGCCGGGTTCGGGGGGCCGTTTCCGGCCAGGAGGCGTGCAGACATAGACACAGCAACGCCGGGTCTGCCCTTGGGGCGCAAGGCCGTGGCGCTTTGTTTTGAGCGGAGGAATACTGTTGATGATTAAGCATAGGGGATTGCCGCTTCAGCCGGACGAAAACAATGGTGCCGCTCCTGCATGGCGCTTTGTTGGCCGGCGGCCGCCGCCGTTCACGCCACCCCCGGCAGTCAGGCATAAGGGGACCTGAACATGGTCACCACGGTGTTCATCGCCGATGACCATCCGCTGCTGCTGCACGGGCTGGCAGACCTGATTGCCCGCGATCCCGACTTCCTGGTCGTCGGGTCGGCGCTGGACGGCAGGAGCGCACTGGCGATGATCCTGCAGGAGGTGCCGGATGTCGCGGTGCTCGACGTGCGCATGCCGGGGCTGAGCGGGCCCGAAATCGCCGCGGAACTCGGCAGGCTGGGGCTCGCCACGCGCTGCGTGCTTCTGACAGCAACCGCTTCCAACGCCGAGCTTTATGATGCCGTGGTGGCGGGCGTCGTCGGTATTGTGTTCAAGGAAGCCACGGTCGAGACACTGGCCAAATGTATCCATCAGGTGGCCGCGGGCGGACGCTGGTTGCCCGCCGAGATCGTCGGTGACGCCGTCGAAAGCGAGGCCTCCCGTCGGATCAGATGGCAGAAGCTTTCGTCGCTGCTGACCATCCGCGAGATGGAGATCGCCCGGCTCGCCGTCGCCAACAGGCCGAACGGGCAGATCGCGCTCGATCTCGGCATTTCGAAAGGCACGCTGAAAATCCACATGAACAATATCTACCGCAAATTGCAGGTCTCCTCGCGTGGCGAGCTTTTTCAGCTGGTGGCCGGTCAAATCTCGCACGACGCCCGGACGGGACGGCAATGAAACCAATGCAGATGCCCGCGACAGCCTGTCTGTCTAGCTTCGCCGGCCCTGTAAGATTCCCGGCGCGGCGGTGCTGCCGATGCCGAACCGCGGCGGCCAGAATCTTGCACAGGCCAAAAATCTTGCACAGACCAAAATCTTGCACAGACAATGTCGCAAAGGCTGCGGAGCCTCTATAACAGGCACGGGTGGGAAGGGTGGATCGTGCGATTGCTTGGGGTTTTCCTGGGAGAGTTCTTGCCGCGTTGGGGCAGACTGTCGCTGGCCCTGCAGTTCCTCATTGCCGGCGGTATCGGGCTGCTGGTGGTGATGCTGGTGGTCGGCGTGTGGGTGACCTCGCAAATCCGGCAAGGCGTCATGCGCAATTCCGCCGCGACCACGGCGCTCTATGTCGACAGCGTGATAGCGCCGCTATTGCCCGACATGCGCAAAAGCCGTGAGCTCGACGATACCGTCAAGCGGGCGCTCGACGAGACGCTCGACCAGGGTGCGCTCGGCAAGCGGCTGGCGTCGTTCAAGCTGTGGCGGCGCGACGGCACGATCCTTTACGCCAAGGATGCGACGCTGATCGGCAAGGTGTTCGAGCCGAACGCCAACCTGATCGCCGCCTTCAGCGGCAATGTCGTGGCCGAGTACAACGACCTCGATGACGACGCCGAGAGCCGATACGAGAAAAAGACGGTGGCTGGACCGCTGCTGGAAATCTACAATCCGGTACGCGAACCTTGGTCCGGCGAAGTCGTCGCCGTTTCGGAGTTCTACGAGGTTGCCGACGACTTCGAGTCGTCGCTGAACGCCGCCCTTTGGCAAAGCTGGCTGGTGGTGGCCGGCGCCACAGCGGCGGCATTGGCGCTTTTGTCGGGCATCGTCTTTCGCGGCAGCCACACCATCCAAACCCAGCGGTCGGCGCTGGAGGCCAAGATCGCCGAATTGCGGGCGCTGCTCTCGCAGAATTCATTGCTGCGCGAGCGCGTGCAGCACGCCTCGCGCCGCGCCACCGCGCTCAACGAACGCTATCTCAGGCGCATCGGGGCCGATCTTCACGACGGGCCGGCCCAACTCGTGGCGCTGGCGGCACTCAGGATGGACAGCCCGATCTTGCTTGATCCAGGCGCCTCCACCGCGCTGCGCGAAGCCGAGATCGCCGACATCCACAAAACGCTTGACGAAGCGATCCGCGAGATACGCGGCATCTGCAACGGTCTCGTCCTGCCGCAGATCGAGACGGCGGCGGTGCTGGACATATTGCGGCTGGCCGTCGCCGAACACCAACGGCGGACCGGAACCTCGGTTTTACTGACGCTGCCGAAGCGCTTGCGCGAACCCGGTCCTTCCGAGAAGATCAGCATCTATCGTTTTGTCCAGGAAGGCTTGAACAACGCCTATCGCCACGGAAAAGGCAGGGATCAGGCGGTGAAAGCGGCAATGAAAGGCGGCAAACTGTTCGTCGAGGTGCTCGACGGCGGCCCCGGATTCGACCCGGCAAGAAGCGAGGGCCTTGGGCTTGCCGGTCTCAGGGAGCGTATCGAGAGCATCGGCGGCCAGTTCGAAACCGTATCCGGCCCACAAGGCACACGACTGGTGATAACATTGACCATTGAGGAGCAATCGTGACCCACGCCATCCGCATTGCCATTATCGACGACCATCCGTTGTTTCGCGAGGGTGTAGCGCGCAGCCTCGGCGAGATCGGCGGTTTCGAAGTGGTCGGCGAAGGCGCCAGTGCCGAGGATGCCGAAAGGCTGGTCGCGGCCATGCGCCCCGACATCGTGCTGCTCGACATCAGCATGCCGGGCGGCGGGCTCACCGCCGCGGCAAACATCATGGCCGGGCACCCCGGCCAGAAGGTCGTCATGCTGACCGTGTCGGAAGCCAACGCCGATGTTGCCCAGGCGCTCAATGCCGGCGCGCGCGGCTATGTGCTGAAAGGCGTCGGTTCGAAGGCGCTGGCCGAAATCCTCAGCAATGTCGCGGCTGGCGAAAGCTATGTCTCGCCGACACTGTCGGCCCGGCTTCTGTCGGACCTGTTGCAGCCGGCGAACCGCAAGGCCGATCCCATTCAGCAGCTCACCGGCCGCGAGGCCGATATCCTGCGCCTGGTGGCGGAGGGCTTGAGCAACAAGGAAGTCGCCGCACGGCTTTCGCTGCAAGAGAAGACGGTCAAGCATCACATGACGCGAGTTCTGGCCAAGCTCAATGTCCGCAACCGCACCGAGGCGGCGCTGCTGATGCGCGAGGCGCGGGAGCGCGCGAGTTGACGCGCGGGGCACGGACGACACCTGTTCGCACGAGGCACTGAGGAAAAACACGTCCGCCCGAAAGCGGCCAGCCCTCACAAACTTTTCAAACGTGCCACATCGGCGGCGGTCGCCGCCCGTTCGACTATGGTGCGGTCGAGCGCATCCTTCATCGTGAACCGGCCATTGTGGATATCTTCCTTCATGCCGTTGGGATGAGTGACCGTGATGCCGGTGGCGTCGACCTCGACCTGGTCGCCGGTTGCAGAATTCACATGGCTGGCTTTGCCGGCGCCGGTATTGCCCTTGCCCTTGCCGTTACCGCCGCTGTTGCTGTTACCGTTTCCACCGCTGTTGCCGTTGCCGCCACCATTTCCGTTGCCACCGCCATTGCCGCCTCCATTGCCGCCGCCACCACCATTGCCGCCGCCGCCCCCATTGCCGCCATCCTTGGCGAAGGCGCTGCTGGCGGCAATCTTGGCGGCGCCGTCAAAGCTTAGGTGATAGGGCACAAGGACCAAGGCGAGCGTCGTGGACGCCCGCAAGGCAAGCCAGTAGAGTTGGCGCAAGCGCGTAATCTGTTCCTCTCCCGTCAGCGAGGACCGATCCGATCTGTCCACAACCGGAATGGCGTTGTTGCCAGAACAGCATCCACAAATCGACGTTCTGCGAAAGCGGCTTACGACCCTTGTCCCAGCCGATACAGACCTTTTTTATAAAATTTTCAGACTTAAGTCTTATATTAAGCAACCACTAGTGGTGACTGCGATCGCTGAATGGCGGCGCTCCGCCGTTTCGGACACTTCCCGCACTGCGACCCTATCCTGGGCCGCGCCATGCAGAGCCAAGAACAATGCTTTCTCGATGAAGGTGCATTTGCGGGTTAGCGTCTAGGCGCCAAGAAAAAACGGGACGGGACGACGGTCCCGCCAAGGTTGACAGTGTCGATCTGTCTGGCATTATCGCGTGATCCTGGAGGATGCACTATGAAGAAAACCTATTCGAAGCCGGTGCTGGTCAAAAAGGGCAAGCTCTCGCAGGTTACTGCGGTCACCAACGGCGCCGGTTCCGGGCCTACCACATAACAGTTGGATCGTCCGGTCGCCGCTTGGCCGAGGGGCAGGTTTTCAGGGTAGAAATTGGAGATGGGAAAATGAAGAAGACCTATTCAAAGCCGGTGCTGGTCAAAAAGGGCAAGCTCTCGCAGGTCACCGCGAACGGTGCTTCCAACCCTACCCCTCAATAGACCTTTCATCTCGACTGATCGAGGAACCCGCCCATCCCGATAGAGCCGGTTGGGCTTGGTCCTTTGTTTGAGAATGATCTTTTCTGAGCCGCTGGTTTCGGAACGATACGCTATACTCAGCGCGCAACCACCATGTCTTCAAGCACGAGCTGCCAGTAGTGGCGTGTGGAAAAACGCACGCGCGTCACGGCTGCCAGCATCGGCGCGTAGTGCACGGGTGCCAGCGCCGACAGGGTGACGGTGTCACTGGCGACCAGCCGGTCGCCGAGCCAACTCTCGATCAAGGCGGTTTCGCCTTCGGACTTCAACCAGGCCGCGGTCAGCATCACGGAGTGGAAGCCGAACGGTTTCTCGCTGGAGAATTCGGCCGGATGTCCACTGCTCGTATAGCAGACATGGTCTCCCGAGATGTTGCCGTTGACATAGCCTTCGCTGCCTTCGATGTGATCGCGCGCCATCGCGTTCAAATTGAACCAGATGAACCCGGCATAACCGGACGGCACTTTGCGCAAGCCGTGCCCGGTGACATCGTCGAAACCGATAGTCTGCAAGGACGCGGCACCGTCGAAGATGGCATTTTCGGGCGACAGCAGGCCGACCTCCGTCGGGTAGGCCGACAAGGCCAACCGGCGCGCCACGCCACCGCCGCTGATTTCGATCGCATCGGCGTCGTCGGGCAGATCGACGCGAAAGCCGGCGGCATTGCCAAGCGAATGCACAGCCACCACCTGCCCGTTCCGTGTCACCGAGACGCTCGCCGAGAAATTGTCGGCCACGCGGCCGCTGAGCCAGCGGACAGGGAACAGCCCGACCGGCTGCAGCATCGCCTCCGTAACCAGCCCGGTCGGCGATCCCGGCAGCGACCGGACGTGCTGAGACTGGACCTCGTTGGCGCTGCTCGAACGCCAGCCGGGCGGCACCGAAACCGTGAACCGGTAGTTGCCCGGCACATGAATGGGTGCGGACCGGCGTTTCGTCGACGTCTTGAAATTGGCAAAGCCAGCGCGATTGCTCCGCGCCGCTGCCACGAGACGGCCATCGCCGTCATGCAGCCTGACCATGATGCCGGCCATCGGCCGGTCGCCCAGCCCATAGCGGCCGTCGCGATCAGCGTCGAAATAGACAAAGGACGAATAGTTGAGGTCGCCGCGGCTGTCCGACCAGTCCCGCCGCACGGCGTAGTCATCTGCCGGATTTTCGCGCAGCCGAACCTTGCGGCGAGACCGCACCTGCCGCCAGGCGAACGCCGCAACGACAAGGGCAAACCCCAGCAGGATTGCCGCTTTGACCAAAGAGGATTCAAGCACCGCTGTCAGCCTTCGCCACGCCCATGGGATCTCCGCAATGAGCCATATACCGATGCCGCAGTATTCAGAGCAACCGGACACCGAAGCCGGCGAACCCTGCGTGTGATCTCACATCCGCATTTCAGCCCAGAAGCTCCGCTGCTCCGGCGTCTGTTTGAGACTGCCGTGACATTGGTGGATGTCCAGCCCAGCGCTGGTGTTGGCCTCGACGATGACGATGCCGGTTGGCATCAGGGCGACATCCCATCCAACGAGGCCGGGATAGGGCAACAGGCTCGCAAGATGCAGCATCATCGATTTGAAGGCCTGCCAGTCGGGCACGGCAGCACCGCGAATCTGGACACCGCTTTCGGGGTGCGTTTCCCGGAACTCACGCCTCTTGAGCTCAGCATTGTAGAACAGCCCGGCGGCCAGGACGCCCGTGTCGATATCCACCTTGGCGGCGATGCCGCCTTTGCCTGATTGCCAATTGTCGGTCGGATAGGTTGCAGGCCGGCCCATTTTCATCGTCGCCGCGAGAAAGGCCGGCCTGTGATCGGAAAAATGCGTGCCGGTCAGCACGCGCAACGTGTTCAAGGTCGTGGGGAAGAAGGCTTCGCTCCACGGCCCCTGCCGGATGATATCGGAGACGATGTAGCCGGTGGACGAAGCGTTGGAAAAATCATCCAGCAATTGCCGCGCTTCGATGCGTTTGCCGTTTGCGAGGATGCCGTCGGGCAACTGGCTCAGCCTCTTGGCACCTTTGCCCTTGCCCTCGCCGGCGGGCTTCAGGAACAGTTCGCCTTTTTCGGCGAGCAGCCGAAGCAGGGCATCCAGTTCGAGGATCTTGCCATCGCCAGCCAGGCTTATGAGCTTTTGGCCTGCAACATAGTGGGTGGCTGGCGGCGCCACGGATGGCATGACGCAATCGAGCCAGAGTTTCTGATCCAGTTTGTTGTGCAGTGCTTGCTCAAGGCGGAGATTGTAGGTCGCCTTGCGCCGCCGTTCCAAGGTGAAGTTGAAATAGTCATGCTCGCGGTAAGCCCTGTCCTCGAGCATCACCAGGCCTTTGGAGGGATGCCCCTTGAGCAGGCTGCGAAGCCGCCAACCGAGGGTTGGGGCCGAACTGGAAAACTCCGTCTCAAGAAAAGATTTGTAGAACAACCACCGCCGCGCAATCGACATGCCCACTCCCCTGCCCGGGTGCCAGGGTATAACATTTCGAAAGACAGTTCACGCCGACCAGCAGCTATTCCGGTGACGGCACCGGCGGCTTGGTGGTCAGCGCTGCGCCGAAGGCGGCGACAACCACGGCGGCGATGCCCGCGCATTGCAGCGGGCTCAGGATCTCGTGCAGGAACAGGAAGCCGGCCAGCGCGCCCAGCGCCGGCTCCAGGCAGGTCAGCGTGCCGTAGAGCCTGGCCGGCATCCGGGTCAGCGCCACCATCTCCAGCCAGATGGCAAGGCACTGGAAAACAGCCCGACCAGCAGCGCGCTGACCAGGATCGAGGGTGCGATGAGATCCGCGCCGGCCTCGGCCAGACCGAACGGCAGGGCGATGGCAGCGGCGATGATCAGCCCGTAAGCGGTTGTCTGGCTGCCAAGCTCGGCGCCTACCTTTTGCGCAAAGATGATGTAGAGCGCCCAGCAGCCGCCGGCGGCAAGCGCCAGCATCACGCCGATCGGGTCGAGCGCGCTGCCGGAATGGATGAAGGGGGACAGAAGCACAATGCCGGCGACGGCCAGTGCCACCCAGACAAAGTCGCTGGCGCGCCGCGACGACAGCGTCGCCACCAAAAGCGGACCGGAGAATTCGAGTGCCACCGCGACGCCGAGCGGGATCCTGGCAAGCGCCGCATAAAAAAGCAGATTCAGCGCCGCAAGGTTCACGCCGTAGGCGATGAGCCAGGGCAGCACGTCGCGCGACGGCCGCACCCGCCACGGCCTCAGCGCCACCGCCAGCATCAGCGCTCCGACGACCAGCCGGAGCGCCGTGGTGCCATTGGCGCCGATAAGCGGAAACAGGCCCTTGGCAAAGGCGGCGCCGATCTGGATCGACACCATGGCGCCGAGCAGCGCGCCAATCGGCAAGCTCTTCGCTTCGGCTGCGGCGATTGGCATCGACGTCAATTCCAGTCCCTCCCGCAACGACGCGGCCAGCGCCTCCCTGCGCAGTCCCGCGACAGGAGCAACGGGCCTGGCTGTCGTGCGGCACGGCCCGGTCGTTGATGGGGCACAACGCTATTTCCTCTCCCCCGTCGAACGGGGGAGAGGTGTCGAGCGAAGCTCGACGGAGTGGGGG
>NZ_JBFUEY010000025.1:0-67645 GCF_056403715.1 Mesorhizobium sp. P2_F5
CCCTCGACCATGTCGCTGGTGATCCTGGAGGGATCGGCAAACAGGCGCTCAAGCACGCTCGACAGCGGGCGCCGGCGTTCGGCGGCGATGAAGTCGGTGAGGAAGTCGCGGCTCATCGTCTTGCCAAGGCCGATTGGCGCGATCAGCGTCAGCGAGCCGACGCGGTCGGGCTGTCGGGCAGCGATTGCTGCCGCGACGGCGCCGCCGAAGGAGTGAGCGACCAGATGGATCCTGCCGGGAGCCACCGATTGCAGCGCAGCCTCTACGGCGGCCACGATCCTGGCCAGAAGGTCATCGCCCATGATCGGCGAGGACGCGCCATGGCCAGGCAGGTCGAGCGCGATGGTATGCAGCGCCTCCGAGACGGCCGCCTGGTTGAACAGCCAGGTCGACAGGTCGCCGCCGAAGCCATGCAGGAAGACGACCGCTTCTTCGCCCGCCAGTCCCGCCTCCAGCACGTTGATCACGCCCTCGCCCACGGAGATGGCGCGCGGCGCGGCGGCGGCCTGACCACCTTCGCCCGCGCCGATCCGGTCGGCATAGGTTGCGATGAAGGCGTCGATCTCGTCTTGCGTGGCGGTCTCGTCGGCAATGACACCGGCAAGCGCGCCGACCGGCGCGGTCGTTCCCTCCTGCAGCACGATCTGCCTCAGGATCCCGCTCGCCGCCGCTTCGACGACGTTGGTGACCTTGGTGGTCTCGATCTCGAGCACTTCCTGGCCACGCGCGATGCTGTCGCCTTCCTTGGCCATCCATTGGATGATGGTGCCCTCGGTCATCGTCATGCCCCATTTGGGCACGGTCACGGCCTCGATCAGCGACATCTGAATCTACCTCCTGGCAATCGAAGTCGCCGCCTTCGCCACGGCAGCGGCCGTGGGAATGTAGGCGTCTTCCAGATTGGGCGCGTAAGGCACCGGCGAATGCGGCGCGGTGACCAGCTTGATCGGAGCCTTCAGCGCATCGAAGCATTTGTCGGCAAGCAGCGCCGAGATGTCGGTGGCCACGCTGCAGCGCGGGTTGGCCTCATCGACGATGACGACGCGGCCGATCTTCTCGGCGAAGTCCAGCAACGTATCCTCATCGAGCGGCGAGGTGGTGCGCGGATCGATGATGCAGGCGGAAATCCCCTCGGCCGCAAGCTGGCGGGCGGCCTCCTCGGCGACGCTGACCATGCGGCCGAGCGCGATGATCAGCACATCCTTGCCATCGCGCGCCACGCGCGCTTCGCCGAAGGGAATGGTGTAGGCGCCGTCCGGCACCTCCCCCATCGTGTCGTAGAGCATCTTGTGCTCGAGGAAGATGACGGGATCGTCGTCGCGGATCGCCTGCAGCAGAAGCCCCTTGGCGTCATAGGGCGTCGCCGGCATGACCACCTTGAGGCCGGGGATATGGGTGAAGATCGAATGCAGCGCCTGGGTGTGCTGCGAGCCGGAGCGGCTGCCGGCGCCATAGGTGGCGCGGATGACCATCGGTGTCTTGGCGCGGCCGCCGAACATGTAGCGGAACTTCGCCGCCTGGTTCATGATCTGGTCGAGGCAGACACCGGCAAAGTCGACGAACATGATCTCGGCGATCGGCCGCAGCCCGGTCAGCGCAGCACCCGCGGCAGCACCGATGAAGGCCGCCTCGCTGATCGGGGTGTCGCGGATGCGCTCGGGCCCGAACGCCCCCAGCAGCCCCTTGGTGACCCCGAAGGCCCCGCCCCAGGCATCCTTCACACCGTTGGCGCCGGCGCCACCGGTAAGATCCTCGCCCATCATGATGACGCGCGGGTCGCGCGCCATCTCGAAGTGCAGCGCTTCGTTGAGGGCTTGCCGAAAAGATTTTTGTGCCATGGTCCGCAGCCCCTTACAAATACTTCACATAGACATCGCTCGTCAGCGCCGACAGCGGCGGGAACGGGGCTGCCCTTGCCGCGCTGACGGCATGATCGATTGCTGCTTCAACGTCCTTGTCGACCGCGTCGAGCTCGGCTTCTTCCAGCAGCGACACTTCGTTGACGCGCCGGCGGAAGTTGACCAGGCAGTCGCGCTCCTGGCGCATGGCCTTCTTCTCTTCGGGCGTGCGGTAGGTGTCGGGATCGCCGCTGTAGTGGCCGTAGTAGCGCGGCACATGGATATGCAGCATCGTCGGGCCGCCGCCCGCRCGAGCCCGCTCCACCGCCTCGCCTGCCGCGCTGTAGACGGCAAACACATCCGTACCGTCCACCTCGATGCTGGGGATGTCATAGCTTTCGGCGCGCCGGGTGAAGCTGCCGGCCGAGACAAGTTCATTGGCCGTCGCCTCGCCAAAGCCATTGTCCTCGATCGCGAAGACGATCGGCAGGTTCCAGATCTTGGCCAGGTTGAAGCTCTCCGACATCACCCCTTCGTTCATGGCGCCGTCACCGGCAAAGGCCACCGCGACCTGCCGGGAGCCAAGCAGCTTCATGCTCAGCGCCGCCCCGCAGGTGATCGGCGCGCCCGCCGCAACGATCCCGTTCGCCCCAAGCATTCCCTTGCGAAGATCGGCAATGTGCATCGAGCCACCCTTGCCGCCGCAGGTGCCGCTGGCGCGGCCAAACAGCTCCGCCATCATGCCGTCGATGTCGACGCCCTTGGCGATGCAGTGACCATGACCACGGTGCGTCGAGGAGATGTAGTCCTCATCCTTGAGCTGGAAACAGACGCCGACCGCGCTCGCTTCCTGGCCGGCATAGAGATGGGTGTTGCCCGGAATGTCGCCGGTTCCCATCTCCTCCATCACCCGTTCCTCGAACCGGCGGATCGTCCGCATCGTTCGATAGACCTTTAGAAGTTCGTCATGCGACAACTGCAACGCTGACATTGGTTCCTCGCTCAAACCCAACTGTTCAATCCATTGGCACTCAGCTTCTGGACAAGGCTCTCCAGCTGCTCGCTTTTTCCGCGGCGACGGTTACTTGACCGCCCCACCAAGCGAAAATCCGGCTGTGAACTGGCGTGACATGCCGAAGAACAACACTATGACCGGAAGTGAGTAGATGATCGAATAAGCCGCAATCACGCCGTAGTTTATCGAGTTCGATCCCATGAAGCCGAAAAGGCGGACAGGGGCGGGCTGATCGGCCAGGCGATTGATGAGGACGACCGGCATCAAGAAATTGCCCCAGGCATTGACGAAGCCGAAGATCGCCGCCGAGGCCAGACCAGGCTTGGCAAGCGGGAAGATAACCTTCCACAGGATTTGGAAGCTGCTGGCCTGCTCCAGCACGGCCGCCTCCTCAAGCTCGACCGGTATCGCGTCGATGAAGTTCTTCAGCTGGTAGATCTGAAAGGGAAGAGCGGTTACGCCGAGCAAGATGCCCGTTGGGATGATGGACAACCATCCAAGCGTTGCGAACATTTTATAGATGGGAACGATCAAGATTGAGATCGGAACACCTGAAAGGAAAAGAACCGTCAGCAGGAGCGGATTCTTGAAAGGGATGTGCTGTTTCGACAAAACGTAAGCCGCAAGGAACGCCGCCATTGTTCCCACCACCGTTGCAACTGTCGAAATGATCAGGCTGTTGCCAAGCGCGCTGAGATTCTCCGACTGCACCGCGACCCAATAGTGGGCTGCAGTCAAGTGCGGCAGATTCAGCTGGTTTGTCGCCTCGCTATCGACCGAAGCGAGGACCATCCACACCATCGGCAGTGCAAAGAATATGGCGAGCACGACCGCGGTCAAGTTGCTGATAACCCGGCCTCCGGTCAGGATCTGTGGCTCGTTGACCTTCAAGTCGGCCGGAGGGTTAGAAGACAATTCAGTGGAGGTTTGCATACGCAACAACCTTTCGATTCGAAGTCTCGCTTGAGCCGCGGCCAGTATCAGTCGGCGATGCCTCTATCGGCGAGACTTAGTAACGCTCACGAATAGGCCCCCAAGGACTGCTGACAGTATCACTACAACATTTCCGAGAAGAGCTGCATATCCCAAGTTGTGAAACTTGAAGCCCTGCAAGTATGTATAGACGGGGAGGATGTTCGTATCATTGGCCGGCCCTCCGCCAGTCATCAGATAAATCAGTGTGAAATTGCCGAAAGTCATCAGCATCATCAAAAGCGCGCAGGTGACGATGGTCGACTTAAGCAGCGGAAGTGTGATCCGTGTTAGGATCTGCCGCAGGGATGCACCCTCGAGCTTGGCCGCCTCAATGAGGTCGCCTGGAATATTGCGGAGGGCCGCAGAGAACATCGTCATGGCAATGCCAGCCAGGGACCAAGCATTGGCGAGCGAAACCACCAGCATTGCGTGACTGTAAAGCAGGTCGAACTGCCGGTTTCCTGCCAGCAACGAAATAAGACCAGACTGTGTGCTTGTCGCCATCCAGACAAAAGCGATGGTAGTCGGCGGCAGCGTCCAGGCCAGTATGGCCGCAGCGCTGCTGATCCATCTTACGAATGGCATGCAGCCTTGCAAGGCCAAGGCCAAGACGAGGCCGAGCATGGTTGCCCCGATCGCGCCCGAGCCGATCACGAATACGACCGTCAACCATAGCGACCGATAGAAGATCTCGTCATGCAGGAGGAAGATGACGTTGCTCAAGCCGGTGAAGCGGTAATTTATGGCATGTATTCCGATCAGCTGCAGATTGGTGAAGCCGAGATAAATCGCGTAAATCACCGGCCCCATGAAAAGGGCACAAAGAAGCAGGGCGGCCGGGGCAAGAAAAACGAAACTTACCGGGTCGACGCGCGGAACATCCAGGCGCACGCGATGAGCGTGCGCCTGGTTAGCCGCGGGAGAGCGGGTTGAGTTCACGGCAGGGTCTCTATGCGGTCAGCCCCAACCTGGTTTTCCATGTAAGAGCGCAAGATCTCCACTCCTTCATCGATCGTCGTTTGCGGCTTCAGCACCATGGCCTGCGTTGCCTGTTGGAATGCATTGCCCCAGATCGGGAATTCAGGGTGGGAGGGCATACTTTTGGCCGACGAACTGAGGTCGGCGAACCCCGCCTGGAAAGGCGCCCGGCTGAGAGCGAGATAGCTGGGTTCGGTTCGCAGCGAGGTCGGCGCCGGAACAACCGGAACCCAAGCGGCGATCTTCAAAAGGTTCTCCTTCTGCTGCATGATCTCGATCGCGGCCCAGGCCAGGTCGGGATTCGAAGCATTCTTCGAGATCGACAGCACAACTCCGTTAAAGCTCGCCGCCGTCCCTGGCGCTTGGCCTTCGGAAGTTGGCACCTGAGTGAAGCCGATCGTCTCTTCTTTGTCGTCCCAGCAGGGAGCGCAAATGTCCTTGCTCCAGAAGACCGGGATCCAGTTTCCGGCAAAGGTGATGCCAAATTTGTGATCATGTAGTGCCTGTGCCGGATGCGTTGCCCCGTTCGGATCCATGATCTGGGACGTTGGTGCCAAAAGCCCCTCGGTCGCGGCCGTCTTGTAGAAGCCAAGCACCTCGCGAATGCCTTTGCTGTCGACGACCCACTTATCCGTTGCCTGGTCATAAATCGTCGGTGTGCTGGACGCGGAAAGCAGGATGCCCGGGCCCGCGACAACGCCGAAAGTGCCTTGCGAGGTGCCGGTGATGATATAGAGCGGCGAGGCATCGGGCGAGGATTTCTTGATCGCCCGCGCACCGTCGAGGATCTCGTTCCAGGTCTTCGGCTTCCAGTCCTTCGGCAATCCCGCCTTGTCGGTCAAGGTGCGGTCAAAGAGGACTGCGTAGGTATTGATACCTTGGGGGACCGAGTAGACTTTGCCATCGTACTTGCTGGATTCCTTCACCGGATCAGGCGTCTCTTGCCACCAAGGTGCGTTGGCGACCTTGTCGTCAAGAGGGGCTAGAAGTCCGCTGCCGCCGAATTGTCCGACATTGATGTCGAAATATTCCACCACATCCGGAGCTGTGTCCGGGGAGTTGTAGAGGAGGCTCAGCTTGGTGATAAAATCGTCGTAGGTACCAGGGATCGGAATCAGTTCCATCGTATCGCCGGGATGGGCGGCCTCGAACTGGGTCTTGACGCCACCGAACCACTTCTCGGCGAGCTTGGGATCGGCAAACGTCCAGTTCAGACTGAACGCGACTTTGACGTTGGCAGCCTTAGCATCATGCGCAAAGCCCGCAGTGCCGGCAGCCAAAGCAATCAAAGCCGCACTGAGAAATCCGCGGCTTGCCTTGCGCCAGGCGGCAGTTGCGATGGTCTTCGGGAGCAGCCGGCGATTCTGGGCCCGGTCAAAGCGGTGCACCGGATTCTGGATATCCAAGTTTTCCTCCTTATTGATGTTCATCACTGGTGGTTCCTCTCTCACTGTTTTTTCCGTTCTACCCATGACTGATCCCCGCCAAACTGAGATGGCAGTACTTCTTCAGACCACCGACGGCTCCTTTGAACCGAGCCTCAGGTTCACCCCGGAGACACCATCGAAAAAGTAAAGATCATCTGCGTCGAACACCAAGTTTACTTGGTCACCCAGATGAATCGGTGCGAAGCTTGGGAATTTTGAATTGATGAGTGTTCCTGCCACATCGACCAGGACGAAGGTCTCAGATCCAGTTGTTTCAATTGACGTGACGGTGCCGCTTATCTTTTCCGAGCAACGGGAGGGAGCATCTTTCGTCCAGTGAATCTCATCTGGCCGAAGACCCAGCTCGACAATCTGAGGAAGGCTCCCCGAAAATTCGCGAGCCGCTAACCCAAATGACGTTCCGAGGCAGTCAAACCGAACAGTCTCCCCCTCGTGCTGCAGTGAAGCAGGCAATATGTTCATGTTGGGCGACCCGATGAATGTCCCCACCGCCTTACTGGCCGGTGAACGGTACAATTCAGCCGGAGTTGCGACTTGGAGGATGCGACCCTTGTCGAAAACAGCGATCCTGTCGCCCATCGTCATGGCTTCTACCTGGTCGTGAGTGACGTAAACCGTCGTGACCCCGAGTTGCCGTTGCAACTGCGTGATTTCAGCCCTCATCTGTGTGCGCAGGCTGGCGTCGAGATTGGAAAGCGGCTCGTCGAGAAGGAAGACACGGGGCCGGCGTATCATGGCCCGTGCAAGGGCCACGCGCTGCCTCTGCCCCCCAGACAATTCCGCAGGCCGACGGTCCAGCAGCTTGTCCAACCCGACCAACTGGGCAACCTTATCGACGCTTCGGGCAATATCGGATTTGGCCTCCCCGCGTATGGCAGGTCCAAATGCCAGGTTCTTCCGAACTGTCATGTGCGGATAGAGCGCGTAGCTTTGGAACACCATTGCCGCATCACGGCGACCGGGCGGTGTGAGCGTCACATCCTCGTCGTCTACAAAGATCTTTCCGTACGTAGGAGTCTCAAGTCCTGCCAGCATCCGGAGCGTTGTGGTTTTGCCGCAGCCGGAAGGACCGACGAAAACGATGAACTCCCCATCATTAATGCGAAGATTCAGGTCAGGTATGATCGTCAATTCGCCGAAGCGCTTCCACACATTCTGGAAAGTTACTGATGCCATGACTTGGTGCTATCTCTCGGCGGTTCTTTGTGTTGTTTCTGTAACTGTATGCGCAGTTGCCCTATCTGCGGCCAGCTCCTTGCATTGGCAGTTCTGACTTTTGACACTCGCTCGCCTCGGGGCATTCGATTACGCAATAGGTCTCCGATTGCTGCCCGGGCCGGCACAGCACGAAAGTCTTCAGACTGGTCTAGCGAACGCGATTGCGAGCCGGTGCGCGCGCAAAGCGCTTCATATCGAGCGGCTGTCTATCCGCGCCCGCGACCGATTGCTGGTGGCGTCTTCATCTCTTCGTTCCCCTGCCAGCCAGGCCCGTTCTCCCGAGAGCCCTCAAGCCGCAGTTACTTACCTGTTTTCATTTACCTTCGGACGGAGGCCCCCCACTGTCAAATTTTGATCGTTGATGGGAGGAGATAAGCCATTTTTATCAGAACCAGCGAATGTGATTGCTTTCCAGTCTCCTGCGAACCTTGGCTCCGTCGCGAGGATGAACAAATTCTGCGAACTGCACGGGCCACAGGGAAGTCCTACTCTCGATGCGCATGAATACCGTCGGTAGCGCCATCAGCCCCAAGACCCAGCCCGTCTCGCCTTCAATGCTCTTAGTTGGCGACAGTGAACATCATGATCCAACCACTTGTCAAGTGGATCATGTGATCCTACCGGCGTTTTTGTTCCTGCCCCAGGAAGCGTTTGGAAATTCCCATCGGAGCCGGCATCCGCTGTCGGTTCTGCGTGTTCGCAACAATTGGCCGACTTTAGACCGGCGCCCCGGTTTGACATCTAACCGCTTCTCTTTTAAGGCGAAAGTAACAGCCGACCTCCCCGATACCGGAGCAAATAGCTCGCCGGGCTGACGGCATTGCACTGCCAAGTGCACGCCGTCGTCGAAAATAGCCAAGCACCGAAATGAAAGCTTCGCTATCTCGACCGTGGAAACAATCTCGCGGATCAATTGTTGCAAGTGATGTTTGAAATGTGTCAAGAGTGCACTGCTTAGCCTGCTGGGACATTGTCTGTCCTTGAATTGCCGGAGAGAACTTTGGCCGAAACCGACCTGCTTGAACGCCTTAAGAAGATATGCGTCGATCTGTCTGGGCAAACGGTGGACGCTGCCCACTATGTGATAAACAACGCGGACGAGATCCCGTTCTATACGATGCGAGAGGTCGCTCGCCGAGCGAGCATCCAACCTGTGAGCCTGGTAAGGCTGGCCCAGAAGTTGGGATTTGCTGGGTACGGCGAATTTCGGCAGCAGTTTATCGACGCGACACAGGAGCGCAATCAGCGCGATCGACAGTCCGTTAGCCGCAACGAGTCCAGCGCACGCACACTCATCACCGAAATGAGCAAAAGCCGTGGGCTCAAGGCTTTCGTCGATGCCTTCTTTGCGACCGAGCTCGCCGTTGTCGAGCAGGCAAGATCGCATCTCTCAGAAGAAAAACTCGAGCGTGCCGTCGAGCTGCTGGTACACGCCCCAAAAATCTATGTCATAGGGAGGCGAACCGCGTTCACTCCCGCTTTCACTCTTGCCTACACTTTGCAAAAAGCTCGACCCAACATAGTTCTGTTGGATATGCCGGGTGGAGCACCCGAGGGAGCGCTGGACGATGTTCGACCAGGTGACGCTTTTGTGGGAGTAACCTTTGCGCCGTTCAACAGGCTGGTCCACAGGTTAACCGAGAAGGCTTCACATTCGGGTGCGAAAATTATTGCGATCACTGACAGTTTCGCTGCACCTATCAGCAAGTTCGCGGACCCATTGCATTTCGTAGCGCAAAGTTCCGGTCGCGCGTTTCCCGAATCCGCATTAGGGGCAATAGCTATCGCAAACATCCTTGCTGCTTTGACCATCAGCAAGCTCGGCGAGGTTGCACAACACAGGATCCGCGAGAATGAGCGGTTTCTGGTGAACTCGGGTGAGTACCTGCTGTCGGGCGCTCCTAAGAGAGGCCGGCGCTCTTCAGAAACAAGCTGACGCTATGCCATGCGGCAAGACAATCTGGACCGAGAGATCGGATTTTGATGAACCGATCGTGCATCGCGGGCAGGAAGGTCAATTCCGGCCCGGGGCTCCGTTCATTTCGGCGAGTCTACCTCATGGTCGCTACCGGACAACGTTGCGCAGCGAGCCTACTTGCTGGAGTTCGACTTCGACTGTATCGCCGGGCTTCAACCACAAAGGGGGCTGCCGCTTGGCTCCGATGCCCTGTGGTGTACCTGTCGTGATAATGTCGCCAGGCGACAGAGTCAGGAAGAACGAGATGTAAGAGACCAAATCGCGCACCGGGAATATCATATGGCGCGTGTTGGATGACTGGACCTGGACACCGTTCACGCGAGTTCGAATATCGAGATTTTGGACATCTCCTACCTCGTCCAATGTGACGAGCGCCGGGCCGCAAGGCGTCGTGGCGTCCACAGCCTTACCCGCCAACCACTGTGTGCCGCGGTATTGAAGATCACGTGCCGTGATATCGTTCAAAACCATCACGCCAGCGACGTAATCGAGCGCCTCCTCCGCGGCAACGCCACGACATTGCCGGCCGATCACGACCGCAAGTTCGCCTTCGAAATCCAAATTTTCGGTGATGGTTGAGCAGTCGATCTCGTCAAACGGACCGATCAACGTGCTGGCGAATTTCGCGAAGACATCGGGATGAGATGGGAGCGCCCGACCCGTCTCGGCAACATGGTCGTTATAGTTGAGGCCGATGCAAAGCACTTTCGCCGGGTCGATGACGGGCGGCCCGAGCCGCGTCGTTTCAAGTGGGCCAACCGCGGCCTTCGGGTTTTCGCCGGCGGCTGCGATCAGCCGCTTTGAGAGCGCGGGCAACGCTGCCCCGTATTCGCGCAGCAGATCGCTCATGGAGGGAACCGGACGAGGGTCGGCGCCGCTAGCACTTTCGAGCAATGTTGCAACGTCAAAGACTGTGGAATTGACGACAATGCCTGGCCGCCAAGAGCCAGAAATTTCATAGGAAACGAGTTTCATTGGTTCTCCTGCATCCCTTCGGGTGCTCTTGATTCAAAACAGGCATGACGGGCCGGGGTCGTCGGCCGCATCCCGACGCTTGCTGAGCGGACGGCCGTCAAATCCGATTTCCCTTCACAAAATCGGCGGCGCGCTCACCGATCATGATCGCCGGTGCGTTCAGGTTACCCGATGTGACGAACGGCATGACCGAGGTGTCGGCGACGCGCAGACCATCGATGCCATGGACCCGCAATTGTGGATCGACAACGGCCATCTCATCCGTCCCGATCTTGCAGGCGCCGCTTAGGTGGTAGGCTCCCTGCGTGTACTTTCTGACAAAGGCCTCGAACTCAGCGCGCGTTGAAAGTGGCTTTTCGGGAAGGTGCGCCTCGCTGACGAACTTTCGCATCGATGGCTGCGCCATGATCTCCTGCCCCAACCGGATGCCGTCAACGAGGCGGTCCACGTCATATGGGTGGCTCAGGTAATTCGGATCGACAAGCGGCGGAACGGTCGGGTCCGACGATCGAAGCGCCACCTGCCCCCGCGATTTCGGGCGGCAGGCATACACGTTGAGGGTGCACCCATTGCCGCTAGCCGTCGTTTCAACGCCTTCCTCGATGCCGGCACCGGCGAAGAAGTGATATTGCAGGTCGGGAGTGGGATCGGCCTTGTCTCCCCACCAGAAGGCACCTCCTTCGCAGATATTCGAGGTTACCGGCCCGTTGCCGAACAGCGCATACTGCAAGCCCGCAGCCGCCTGCCAGCGCAGCTTCTTGTACTTGTCGTAGCTGGTGTTCGACTTAAGATTATATATGAGGAAGCAGTCCGTATGGTCCTGCAGGTTCTGGCCGACGCCTGGAAGGTTATGAACCACGTCAACGCCAACGCGCTGGAGATCGGATGCTGGCCCGATACCAGAAAGCAGCAAGAGACGAGGCGAACCGATGGCTCCTGAGGAGATTACGACCTCGCGTTCCGCGCGCATCGTTACCAGGCGGCCGTTGTCGAGGTACTGAACACCGATTGCGCGACCGCCTTCCACGACGATCTTGGTAACCTGCTTGTTCGTTACGATGTTCAGGTTTCGACGTTTTCGAGCTGGGTGAATGTAGGCGTCCGCTGAACTGCATCGACGACCGTTCTTCGTGGTCAGCTGATATAGACCGGCGCCCTTGAGCTCTCCAGAATTGAAGTCCGGATTGAACGGGATTCCGGCCTCCTGGCAGGCCTTTACCCACGCCTTGGTCAGCGGAAGTGTATGCTGCTGGTTCGAAACGCTTAGCGGCCCGTCCTGTCCGTGCGCATCATTCGAATAGACTTCATTATTTTCTGCTTTGCGGAAATACGGAAGAACATCCTTGTAGCTCCAGCCTTCCGCCCCGTGGGCCACCCACCGGTCGTAATCTGAGGGCGCTCCTCGCATATAGATCATTGCATTGAGTGAACTTCCGCCGCCCAGCACCCGCGCCTGACCCACTCGCGTTTCGAGGTCGGCTTGATGCTTGAGTGCCTCGATCTTGTACCATTGCAGCAAAGAGCTCTTGAACGACTTGTAGAAGGTGACGGGGAAGCGAATCCAGATGCTGCTGTCTCGCGGACCCGCTTCGAACAACGTGACAGACGCGTCGGGATCCTCGCTCAATCGGCCTGCCACCGCGCATCCTGCGGATCCTCCACCTACTACGATAAAGTCGGGCATTGCCCTTTCTTTCCTTCCAATTTAGGTTTGCCCGAAACTGCCCACGGCAGCCTTGAATGCAACCGGCAATCGCCCAGGACCAAATCGAACCGGTTCATCAAGACCGGCGACAGGCCGCATGCTGCAGCGCTCAAGGCACTGTCCGTCAAACGGACGAGGCCGCTATTTCCGGCCCTAGCGAATACCTGCGAAGAAACTGTCGACCTCTGCCTGGCGCATATCGCAGAACCAGCACTCAACGATCTTCTCGTTCTCGAAACGATAGGCCGCAAGGCGGTCGGTGCGGACCCGCTTGTCGCCACGCGCCCAGATTTCATGAACCATGATCAGGATCGAGTTGTCAGAATCGGCGATGACTTCGTCATGACCCGCCTCGCCTCCGGTAATCCATTTGTCGGTGAAGGATGCGACCTTGTTGACCCAACCGTCGAGGAAATCTTTTGCGCCGTGAAAGTCTCTGGAAAGAACCGGATGGTTACCACCCATGTGAACTACCAGATCATCGGCGTAGAAGCTGCAGCCTCTCTCAATGTCCCCACTCGACCACGCATCGTGGTAATCGCGAAGGATATCCTTTGCCCGCTTCTTGCTCATCTTGATCCTACCTCCTGTTACCAATGAAAAGCGCTACGCAAGGGCTTCACAGGCATTTGAAGCTGCCACGTCAGATCCGCGACCGAAGCACCCGAACACGCTCCAGGGCTCATTGCACATGAGGCGCGGCCGCCGGCGTCTTTACTCTAGGTCCGGTCGACAATACAGACTTTCCGTCCGTCGAGATCTCAACGCCATATGTCTGCAGCGCGGCGTGTCGAGAAACCACGCCATCCCGCACGTCACGCAGAACGGCCTCGGGATCACGCAGGTGGGGATCGCCCCAACCGCCACCCGCTGAAGCCTCAATCACAAGATGGAGCGGTTCGACCTCCTCAACGCCATAGGGCGGACAGGGAAGTTCTTCACCGCTGCCCAGATCGAATGCCTTTATTGATCCCTTGGCGCCCCATTGTCCGCCATTGACGCCGGCCCCCGTTGGCTTGCGAGCGCCTTCTCCGCGCAACAGATGTTCGCCGCCTGCCAGGACATCGACCACATAGTCCACTCCGGTTCCACCCCGGTACTGGCCAGCCCCGCCGGTATCGCTTCGCATCTGATAGCGATGCACGCGCATCGGATAGGATTGTTCATACGTTTCGATGTTCGGTATGAACATTCCGCCGAGTGTCATCTGATGGCTGGTGGTGGGAAAGCCATCTCGCCCTTTGACTGCGCCGCCACCCGAGCTGCCATGCCAATGGTACAGAACAAAGACGCCACCAGTTGGCTTCTTGCCGGAGGAAATGCCGAATACGGATTTGCCCCAGCCTGCACAAGCGCGCTCGGGATCGGCTTGCGCCAATGCACCCCAGCAGGCGTTCATGATGTCGATTGCCGGATAGACCGTATTCATCGTCATCGGCGCAGGCGCCAGCGCATTCACGATCGTCCCCTCGGGCGCGATAATCTTGACGCACCGGTAGGTCCCCTCATTATGCGGAATGTCGGGGTCCAGGAACGCGGAAAGAGCGCAGTACACGGCCGAATGGGTGTTGGCGATCCCGCTGTTCTTGAAGCCTCTTATCTGCGGCGACGTTCCCGCAAAATCAAAAGTCATCGTATCATGGTCGATGGTCAGCTTGACGCGGGTTTCGACGTCCACGATTTTGAAGCAGTCTGTATCGCTTACGTCTGATCCTTCCCATGTGCCGCTTGGAAGTTCCGATATGGCTTGGCGCATCCGCCGTTCGCCATAGTCGAGAAGAGCATCGAGGTAGGCATTGCCCTTCTTGACGCCTAACTGGCTGATGACGTCGGCCAGACGCTGGGCGCCGATACGCGTCGAGCCTATCATCGCACCGAGATCACCTTCCAAAAGATCCGGGCACCGCGAATTGAGCAGCAGCAAGCGCCACAGATCATCACGTAGCTCGCCTTTTTCGATCAATTTGAGAACAGGCAGTCGAATCCCCTCATGGAAGATTTCGGTCGCCTTCGCGTTGTAGGTGCCGGCAGCACCGCCGCCAATATCTGACTGATGGGCACGGTTGCTGCAGAATCCAATCATCTCGCCATCTACGAAAACGGGGCGGATCAGGGTCCAGTCAGGCAGGTGGTTACCGCCAGCCGCGTAGGGATCGCTCAGGATGAAAACGTCCTCCGGCTCAATACGGCCGGCGAAATCCCTCAACACCGCGCGCACCGCAAAGCCGCCACTGCCGGAGTGAATTGGCAAGCCATCGGCCTGCGCAATCGTCTCGCCATCCGCATTGCTCAAAAAGCACGAGAAATCATGGCTCTGGCTAAAGATGGGGCTCCGCGCGGTGCGGATCATGATTGTTCCCATCTGCAAGCTGATGTGATCCAGCTGTCGCTGCAAGATGGCAATCAGAACCGGATCGTATTCGGTAGACGAAACAGTGCTCATGGTTTCACCTTAACCCATTGCATCAAGCGATTTGCCTGGACCCATATCTGTTGCTGTCGTGCGGCAGGTGTCGCGATTGCCGAAAAATGCCAAAGGGCGGAATGCCTTCTCATGGCGCTTCGCCATGCGCGATGTCGACGTGGTAGTTGCTGGCATCGGTCATCGTGAGCTTATCGCCCATCCCAAGAATGAGCGTCGTGGTCGCCTCCTCGATAATCGCAGGGCCGACCAACTGCTGGTGCGACGTCAGCACAGTCCCGTCGTAGACAGGGGTATCGACGAAACCCACCTTCTTGTCGATCCACACCGGCCGGCGTGAATGTGCTACCGGGTCGGAGACAAGGGGAGGAACTTTCGCCAAATCCAAGGCATCCAGCTTGCCAATCGCGGCCAATCGCAGATTTACGATCTCGATAGCGCCCGACGGTTGTACATAGCCGAAAAGGCGTTGATAGGCCTGCTCGAAAGCCGCCCGTATGGTCGCGGCATCCGTCGAGGAGTTCTCAACTGCGATGGTCCATTGCTGACCGAAATAGCGCAGGTCGTAAGCTCGCCTCAGCTGCGCCTTGCTTCCGGTGAAACCTTCACGAGCCAGAACTTCACGCGCTTCTGCCTGCATCGCCTCGAATGCGTCTTCGAGCTGACCCGGTCCCGAGATTGCCGTCTTATCAAGATCCCTGAGCCAGCTTCGCACGAAGTCGTGGCGAAGGTCGGAATTGCACATTCCGAATGCGCAGAAAACGCCGGCAAGTCGCGGGATATAGAGACTTGGGCTGCCGAGCAAGCGCGCCGTCGAGGGACCGTGCAAGGGGCCCGCACCGCCGGCGGCCACCAGGGTGAATGTCCTTGGATTGTAGCCTTTCTCCAAGGAGGCTCTCTCCACCGCATGAAGGATGTTCTGCTCGACAAGTTGAATGATGCCGGCCGCGGCATCCGTGACGCTGAGGCCCAGCGGCCTGGCGATATGGGTCTCGATCGCCTCAACGGCCTTTTCCAAGCTTAAGGTGATCGCGCCGCCGGCATATGGGCCAGGCTTTAGCCGGCCCAGCACAAGCTGAGCGTCCGTCACCGTTGGACGCTCGCCGCCACGACCATAGCAGGCAGGTCCGGGGGTCGAGCCCGCGCCTTCAGGTCCGGCCTTCAGTAGGCCTGCGCCATCAACCGATGCAATCGTGCCGCCACCGGCGCCCACAGTATAGATGTCAACTGACGGGATATTCAGGTGGTAGCCGTCGACCACGATCTGATCGGTCATGGAGACCATGCCGTGTTGCATCAAGGTTACGTCGCAGCTCGTTCCGCCCACCTCGATCGAGATCAGGTGTTCTGATCCGGTGTCCTCACCGAAAAATTTCAGCGAACCGACGCCGGCGGCGGGTCCCGATAGAACCAGGCTCGCGGGTGCATAGCCGATCTCGTCTATCGAGATCGCGCCGCCGTTCGACTGGATCATCAACAGCTTGCGAGGCAACCCTAGCGACGCCAGCCGTGCGGCCAAGCTCTCGAGATAAGGAACAACCCGACGCGAAACATAGGCATTGACGACGGTCGTGGACGTTCTCTCGTACTCGCCGATCGTCGGCGAGATTTCCGACGATGCGGTAACCCAGACATCGGGAAGATGCTTCTTAAGCTCGGCCTTCGCTGCCCGCTCGTGGGCTGGGTTGGCATAGGAGTGCAAGAAGCAGATCGCCACTGCCTCCACGCCCTCCTCCGCAAAGACGCGTGCCGCGGCTGCGACGGAGTCCGGATCGAATGGGGTGCGCACGGTGCCGTCGTGCTCTACGCGCTCAGTCACTGGGAGGCGCAGGTAGCGGGGAACCAGAACCTCCGGAAACGGTTTTCGATGATCCCACACGTTCTCTCGGATGGATCTCCGGATTTCGAGCGAGTCACGGAAGCCTTCGGTGACGAGAAGCCCGACCTTCGCGCCCTTCTTTTCGAGCAAGGTGTTGGTGGCGATGGTCGAGCCGTGGACGAATAGTTCGGTATTGGAAAGGAAGGCCCCAATGTCGATAGCCAAGGCGTCTGCAGCCAGCCGGATCGCGGAAAGGACGCCCTCTGTCGGATCGGACGGCACCGAAGGCGCTTTGAATGCCCGCACGGCTCCCCGGGCGTCAACCATGACCAGATCCGTAAACGTGCCGCCGATGTCAACTCCGACGCGGTAAGGTGAAACTAACATTGGCGTCCAACTGTCCTTGCTTCGGATAATCTTCGCCAAGGGCCTTGGCGACACTACGTCCTTAAGCCACCGCGCCCCGGCGGTCGCCAAGTTCTCTTTCAACGACGTGTATGAGTTTGTCTGCTATCGAAAGAACCTCGACTTCGGTCATCGGCGTGGAGAGTGCTCCTGAGCAGTTGGGCGTCAGCAGGACGTTTTCCTGCAGCATTGCCAAGTGAATGCGGCGGATTAGCTTGGCTGTCTCTGCACTAGCAAACGCACTCCGGTAGCCAGTAACTTCGCCCGATCCGATGTGCATTCGAAACAGTGACCCCATACCGGTCACGGTCGCCGCCACGCCGGCTTTGGCAAACCCCCGGCGAAGCTCCTCACGAAGCCTGTCGCCCAGAGCGTTCATCCGATCCACGGCAGATCGGGAATAGTGCGTCAACGAAGCCAGGCCCGCCGCCATGCTCAGCGGATTAGCGCTGAAGGTCCCGCCCATTGATACCTTGGGTTTTCCTGCGGAATGGTCGAAGACCGACATGCGGTCGGCCGGTCCTGAAACCGCACCAATGGGCAATCCCCCGCCAATAATCTTGGCAGTGGTGACCAGATCTGGCTCAAGGCCAAAAAGTGGCGAAGCGCCTTCGAACGACAGGCGGAAACTGATCACTTCGTCGGCGATCAGCATTATTCCATCTCGACGGCAAGCCTCCTGCACGACGGCAGCGGTTTCCCTCGACATCGGCACTGTCCCGGCCCGCGAGGCGTGAGGATCGATAATGACGGCAGCCAAGGAACGACCCTCGCGACGCAGGATGTCGGCGCAACGCTGAGGATCGTCATAAGGCAGAACCACCGTCTCGCGCAGCACCGAGTCGGGCGTACCAGCGTTACAGCGCACGGATGCGGGATCGCCGTTTTTATCACTCCAATTGGCAGGTGCGGGATCAAGGCTGACCTCAACCCAATCATAGGCTCCGTGATAGCAGCCCTCGAATTTGGCAATTCTTTCTCGGCCGGTTATGCCGCGCGCGCCCTTGATCGCTGCCAACACCGCTTCAGTCCCAGAATTGCAGAAGCGCGTCTGCTCCATTCTCGGGCTCCTGGCTGCCAGCGTTTCGGCCAGCACGATCTCGCTCTCGGTGGGCATTCCGAAGGCTGTTCCCTTCACCATCGCGCCGCGCACGGCATCAAGAACCGGTTCGAATGCATGGCCGTGGATAAGCGAAAAGAAGTTGTTGGCGCAGTCTAAGAGACGCTGCCCATCGACATCGATGACCCAGCAGCCTTCACCGCGTGCTGCATACGGGGGATGTGGCTGAAACCAGGACGCAGCACGCATGGATCCTCCCGGAACAACCCTTCGCTCGCGCAAGAACGCGGCTTCGGAGTGGTTGCCAACGACGGGACCCACATCGCTGCTTTGGTCTGTCCCGAGGGTCATCCTGCTCTCCATCCGCTATTTGAATGAAGGCAGTGAACACTATGATCCACACTGATGTCAATAGGATCATGTGATCCAAGTAAGGTTTCTTCGTTCTTTGTACGCAATCACTCCAGATAACCCGTCTGCCTGAGGGGCAGGCGTGTGGCGATCGGTCCTTGATCTGATTGGGGCCGATCCGTCGCTGCGGCCGCGGTTAGTCGGGCCCACGAGCGTTTGAACCCCCGAACAGCCAAAACTGGCGGTTTAGGAATCCATTCTGGTGAGCAGAGGGGGATCACTCCCTCCAATCGCGGGACGTCCTCAGAGAACCGGCTGAACTCTTCTCGAGAAAGGTCTTCAGAGCGCCTTCTCAGTCACGAGGAACAACTTTCCCGGGATTCATAATCGACAGAGGGTCAAGAGCCTCCTTCAAGACCCTCATCAATTCAATCTTTCCTGGCGCGCCATACCGTCTGAGAAGATCCAGTTTAACCCGCCCGATGCCGTATTCTGCGCTGAACGTGCCACCCATCTTGAAGGCTAAATCATATATTTTTGGTGAGATCTCGCGTTCGAAGCGCTCCTTGAAAACTGTCCTGTTGGCCGAGGGGGGCGGTACGACATTAAAGTGCACATTACCGTCTCCCACGTGCCCGTAGACCGACAGAATCGCGTCATCCGCCTCTCGTTTCACGATGGCCGCCGCCGCCTCAATGAATGCAGGCAAATGAGAAATCCGAACGGCAATGTCATGCTTCAATGAACCTCCATTTAGCACCTCGGCCTCAGGAATGTTCTCACGAAGATGCCAAAGCTCGGCCCTTTGCCTTTCACTGGCCGCGATAGTGCCGTCGATAATCAGGCCGGCCTCAAAGAATCGAGCCAACATCGCGCTGGTCGTGTCTTCGAGGTTCAACACGGGCGACACCGTCGCAACTTCCAGAAGCACGTAGTGTTCACTGTTCTTCTGCAGCGGATGGCTGAGATGCGGATCCTTTTCCAGGAGCAACTGTAGAGCGGAACGTGATATATATTCGAACGACGATAGAGCTTCACCGGTATCAATTTGCGTTTGATTGAATATCGATGTTAGGCTCGAAATCGTGTTGATCGCAAGGAAGGCCGTAATTATTTGTCGAGGCTTACGAGCAAGCTTGAGCGACACTCCCGTTATAATCCCAAGCGTCCCTTCCGCCCCGATGAATAGTTGTTTGACGTCATAGCCAGAGTTATTTTTTCTTATAGGTGTAAGCTCGCTGAATAAGGACCCGTCTGGGAGAACTACTTCCAGGCCTAGGACGATATCCCGCGCTACACCATAACGGACGACATTGATTCCCCCCGCGTTAGTAGAAAGATTGCCGCCGATTCTACACGAATGTTGTGAGCCGAGAACAAGTGGCAGCATAAGGTCGGCGTTGGCCGCGACCTCCTGCAATTCGCTGAGGATCATTCCGGCATCGACGGTAATAGATAGGTTGGCAGCATCGATTTCTCGTGCCGCAGTCATACGCTCGAGGCTCAGCAGGAGTTCATCACCACTTTCGCTTGGCGTAGCACCGGCGCAATAGCTCGTATTGCCGCCTTGCGGTACAAGCCCAACGCGGTGCGCTGCACAGGCGCGAACGATTTGCTGCACTTCTTCAGTCGTTCGAGGCCGAAGTAACGCATCTGTTTTGCCATGATATTGCCGCCGGTGGTCTGTGGTGTATCCGGAAATGATGTCCTGGTCCGTCGTCAGAATATCTGGCGGAAGGTCCGACAGTACACAATCGATCCGACCCATTGTCCGCTACCCCTCTCCTCAGACAACGCGTAATGTACTGTACAGGCGTCGCCTCGAGCACCATTGCTTGCTGCCCCGAACGTATGACGTTTTCTGGCCGCCCATCGAGACATGGATCGCATCGCGTTCTAAGTACAGCGGCTCAGCGTGCGGCATCCCAATTCGTCGTTTTCGCTAGCGATCCACATAGGCAATGAAAATGAGGTTCTCGTAACCGACCCTTGGCTGCTTCCGGTTTCTTTCGGCCGCTACGATGAAACCCTCCACGAACCATCGTCAGCGAGTGACGACATCCGGGAGCGGCTCACCCGTCAGCGCGCGCCGCGCCCTTTCAACGGCTTGCTCTTGCAAGGCATCCAGGGACGTGTTGGAGCGCCAAGCGACGTGCGGCGTGAAAACCGTATTCGGAGCGCTTCGGAGCGGGTGATCAGCAGGCAATGGTTCCAGTGCGAAGGTATCGAGCGCCGCGCCAGCGATCTTGCCGGCGTTAAGGGCCGCGGCCAATGCTTCTTCATCGATAAGCCCGCCGCGCGAAACGTTCACGAGCACCGCAGTGCGGCGCATACGATCCAGCACCTCGGCGGAAATGAGATTGCGAGTCTCCGCACCGAGAGGCAGGTGAAGAGACACGACATCCGACTCCTCCAGAACTTGCTTCAAGGTCGCCCCAGGGACATCGGAGAACGTCGCCATCGGATCGAATGCGTGGACCTTCGCGCCAATCGCGGTCCACCACTTTGCGACCAGGCGACCTATGCGCCCCATTCCGACAACCCCGACTTGCAGGTTCGACAGCTTGGGCACATCGAGACCAATGACGCCCGCCCACTCGCCCGAGCGGATGGCCGATTGGCCTTGCGGAATCCGCCGAGCCAGACACAAGCCCATCGCCAGGGCATGCGAGGCCACTTCCTCTGATGCCGTATCGGGAACGATCGTCACCGGCACCTGCGCCCGAGATGCCGCGGCGACGTCAATATTGTCGTAGCCAACACCATAACGCACCACGGCTTTGCAGCGTCGCAACAGTGCAAACTCATCGGCAGTCATCTTCGCATAGGGCGTGACCATTACGACCTCCGCCTCAGCCATGTGACTGCGAAATGAGGCCTGATCTTCTGCAACCACGATCTCGCGGCCGAAGCTTTCAGCCAATGCGCGCTCCCTGTTGAGGTTCGGGAAGCGATGGGGCGCGATCAAGATAATCCCCGCTTTATTTGCCGTTGCCATATTTCCAATTCTCCGCATTGAACAAGAATTACTGTAAAATCGATTTCATGCTGCGGCCCGTGTGGGGGCGGGCGATAAATCGGGTCGCAAACCTGCTCGATTGGCTGATCGCTAGCTCAGCGTATCGAGGTCGATCAGCTCGATTTTGTATCCATCGGGGTCCTCCACGAAGGCAATCACGGCGGTGCCATGCTTCATGGGCCCGGCAGGGCGAGGAATCCGGGCGCCGCTTGCTTGCAGCTCTTCACAGATGCTGTAGATATTCCTCACGCCAAGCGCGATGTGCCCATAGCCGGTGCCAAGATCGTATGCCTTGTCTTGATCCCAGTTGTGGGTCAGCTCGATGACCGCTTGGCTTTCTTCCGGACCATAGCCGACGAAAGCGAGGGTGAACTTGCCTTCGGGAAAGTCCATCTTGCGCAGCATCCGCATACCCAATAGGCGCGTGTAGAAATCGATGGATTTTTCAAGGTCCTTCACGCGCACCATCGTGTGCATCACCCGGAATTTCGGTTCGCTCATCGTCATATTCCTTATAATCACTGATCTCACAACAGGGGCTGGTGTCTTATGCTCAAGCCGCTCGGCGTGATGCTTATGGCAGCCGTCTCGACGAGCACCAACATGCAGTCAGCTTCATCGATGACGGTTGTCTCTTCCGTCCCGGCAACAGCCGTTTATGGGTACAACCGGTGTTGTATTGCCGGCCGCCTCACCAGAACGCCGCCTCGGTATTGGGACGTCAAGCGGATCCGCGACCTTCCGGGACATCCACATAAACCGAGCCTCTTGCCTGGACCCGCTCTATTGTTTCCATGATCTCGTCGTAGTCTGGTGTCTCGTAAAGCGCTTCCTGCCCCGGATAACGTAGTTTTTGGTTGACCGTCTCGTCCAGGAAATAGGCCCCCGCGATCAGGAACGAGATTGTGTGGAAGTCTTGGGCGCCCAAAGCGCGGATCGCGTCCAAAGCATTTTTTGGACGGGCCTCGGGCAGGCGCAGCAATGCCCCAAAGAATGGCGCGGCCATATCATCACGCTCTTTCAGAGCGCGGGGTAACAAACGTTCGGGGACGCCAACTTCCGTAGCAGAGGGCATCCCGGATTTGGGGTCTGACGGGATTAGGGTGTCCGAGACCCAGGCGATCCTGGCCCGAAAATCATCGATGTTGTAAGTCATGGGCTCACAGTCCCAATTTTTAGCGCCTCGGCGGCCCTACTGACCGGTTGTGTGCGCCTGTTTTCAATGATCGCTTCGGAATTTCGCAGCGCCAGCGCAGCAACCGTTCCGGTTGGATTTACGGCTCCGGACGTGGGCATGACGCTTCCGTCCATGACGAAAAGGTTGGGCACGTCGTGTGACCGGCCAAAAGCGTCGACGACGGAGGTGCGCGGGTCGTCGCCCATACGCACACTTCCAAGAATATGCCAGCCGGTCTCCCGCTGAAGCGGCATCACCGCAGTTTCATAGGCACCTGCCTCCCGCATGGACTCAACAGCGCGCGCTTGGTTGTAGTTGAGGAGATCCCAGGTGTTTTGCGATGCCTTGTATGTGACTTTCGCCGCCGGCATACCATCGGCGTCGGTCAGGTCTGGATCGAGAGAAACCATATTCTCCTCATTCGGAAGGTCCTCGGCCATGATCCCCCAGTATGCGGAACGGCCGAACCGCTTTTGCACGGTGGCATGGAAGTTCTCACCCCACACATCGCCGTTGGCGCCCCATGGCCAGGTGCCCACCGTTGCAAGCGGGCCACCCATTCCCATCAATTGCCACTTTGCGCCGCGGTAGAAGTTTGTGTCCTTCCGGGTTTCGGCGAACTCCAGAGAATAGGAACGCTGACCGTAGGGTCCTTGCCAATTTTCAAAAAAGTCATCGAACAGGCCGCTCACGGTGCCATAGGGGTGCATCATCAATCGTTTGCCCACCAGGCCGGAGGAATTGGCCAATCCGTTCGGATGGTCGCTCGAAGCGGAATTCAAAAGCAGCCTGGGCGTACCCACGCCGTTGGCCGAGACAATGACAGTGCGGCCTGGCTGAAAATGGGTAAGCCCCGTTTTCCTATCGACATAGGTAACGCCGGTGGCGAGACCGTCGGATCCCGTTTCGACGCGCAATACGCGCGCGTTCTGGACGAGTTTCACTCCAAGCTTGATACATGTTGGCCAATGCGTACGGTCGACCGAAGCCTTGGCGCCATCAAAGCAACCCCATGTGCACGCACCACGTCGCACACAGGGCAAGAGTCCGTTGTGCTTCACCGTCGCGATGGAATTGCTGCCTGGCCACCAATGCCAGCCAAGCCGATCATGGGCCGCCGCGATCTTCCTATCCATTTCTGACAAAGGAAACGGCGGCAGCGGTATATCGAACCCAGGCGGATAGGCTGGGTCGCCCCCTACCCCCGAAACTGCGAAATCATTCTCGACCCGCGTGTAATAAGGTTCAAGGTCCGCGTAGCTCAAAGGCCAGTCGTCGGCGATTGCGTCAACGGTGCGCACCCGGAAATCGCTGGGTTTAAGTCGATGCCACGCGGCAGCATAAAGTACAGAACTCCCGCCGACACCATTCCACATCAGCGGTTCCACATCGGAACTGCTGACGTCGATAGGATAGTCCGAGGGTGCCTTCCGCCGATTTGGGTTTGTGGCGAAATACTGGTTCTTTGTCAGCTCGAACTCGAAGCCAGAGTGTCGAAGCTTCGTGTAGTCGGGGTACTCACCCTGCTCAAGACAGATGACGGACATTCCCTCTTCCGCCAGGCGTTTTGCGGCCACCGCCCCGGATGGGCCAGCACCGACAATCACGACGTCGTAGATGGCTGGTCGGCTTTCATTCGTCATCGACGCTAAATCCCCATGATTTTCTTGCGGAGTGGGCGCACTGTGGAGGGTTCTGCTGGCGCGTGTCGTGCTCCTGCTGCAGATACTTGGAGTCTCCTCGCTGAGCAGTTCCATAAAAATGTCGCCAAGTGCAGCGCTGCCAGGTCAAGAGCTGGCATTTCTTGGGCACTTCAGTCTCGATTGACGGAGTAAACACTATGATCCAATCGCATGTCAAGAGGATCATATGATCCAATTGTGATTTTAGTTTCTGAAGACTCCTCGTTGGCGCATAGACCTGGACTGCGGACCCGCGCGGAGAGTCCATGCGGCCATGGGCTTGCCACGTCGTTTCGGCGTAGGCGACACAACTCCCTCCAGGATCGCTTTCTCGAGCACCTGCTCGGCCGGCACAGGTTCAGCCGTTCCCCTTCTCGATCACCTCCTGGGCCGACACGTCCATCCACCATGGCCGGCCCGGAACTTGTGGAAGATCACAACGCAGATGCCGTGCCCGCGGCAGACATCCGCCGCCCGCGAGGCACGTCTGTAATTCGAGCCCAGAATTCCGAAAGCTCGTGATCAAGAAATTCTATCTGGGGTCATCGCGTATCGAGATTTGACGCTGTCTGCGGCGACGACGAATTCTCTCGCCCAAAAGGCACTCAAAAAAAGGATCAAGCGGGCCATGGCAAATGCGGAGGAGTCGAGCGCTAAGCGCGATGCGCAGACAATTCGTGCTGATATACGTGCCGGCCGCATAACACATCAGACGTCGGGCATGGCTCCAGGTTCTGCGCAAGGCAACTTGGTCATATTGCCGAAGCTCTGGGCAACCGATTTTCTTCGCTTTTGCCAAGCAAACCCAAAGCCCTGTCCCTTGCTCGCAGTCGGCAAGCCGGGAGATCCGACTTTGCCGACCCTTGGCTCAGACATCGACATTCGCTCGGATGTGCCAAGCTATCGCGTGTTCCGGGACGGCAGGCTCGTTGAGGAAACGCCAGATATCTCAAGCCACTGGCGCCACGATTTCGTATCTTTCGTGATTGGATGCTCGTTCTCATTCGAATGGGCTTTGCAGAACGCCGGAATTGCCGTGCGTCATATCGATCTGGGTCGCAACGTGCCAATGTTCCGCACGAACATCGAATGCGCCCCAGCAGGCCGCTTTTCGGGAAAACTTGTCGTGTCGATGCGACCGATGACGCCGGCGGGCGCGATCCGTGCGATAGAAATCACCGCTCGATTGCCTCAAGTCCACGGGGCTCCTGTGCATTTCGGGGAACCGGCGGTGATCGGCATCAAGGATCTCTCACGACCAGACTACGGCGATGCCGTACCCTTGCACGAAGGTGAGATCCCGCTGTTCTGGGCATGCGGTGTAACTCCGCAGGTGGCCTTGGCAGAAGCAAAGCCGCCAATCGCCATTACCCACAGCCCTGGCTGTATGCTCATTACGGATATCCAGGAAAAAGATCTGCTAAGCGGCCGCTTCCAATTTGAGCCAGCTTCGACTTGAAGGGTCGGACAGAATCAATTCGCGCAAAACCGGTAGGGAGTGTCCTAGCTTCGTTGGTTGCAACAGCTCGTAAAGCCCTTTCAACCAAAGGTTTCTGCAATCCAGTCGGATTCCCCATCCTAGTTCGTCTCCCTGTCAGAGTAGCTTGCCTGGATGCAGATCGTGCAACTCGCTCCCCGCGGAGGTCATTGGGCAAGTATCCGCGAACGTCATTAATTCGGCTTGGGTTCTCGAGTCCTTGGCGCTAACTAGTGCAAAGGGAATGGTGCCCATGATCGACCTGAGAACGCTCGAGACCTTTTATATGGTGGCCCAGACTGGGGGGTTTCATCGCGCGGCCGAGAAGCTCAACACGACACAGCCGGCTGTCTCCGCCAGAATTGCTCAACTCGAGCAGGAACTCAAAGTGCGGCTCCTCGAGCGAGACAAGCGCGGTAGCCACCTAACTCCCAAAGGTCGAGAGCTACTGGTTTACGTTGAGCGCATGATGGCGCTTCGAACTGAGATGGTCCTAGCCATCGCGGGTCGGGATGGTCTTGGTGGCACGGTTCAGCTCGGTGTCTCAGATACGATTGCGCATACCTGGCTTCCAGATTTGCTGAAGCGCCTAAATCATGAATATCCTTCAATCACACTTGAAATCAGTGTCGACGGATCGGCGAACTTAGCCTCCGCACTGGTCGAGGGCAGTATCAACGTCGCCCTGCTCATTGGACCCGTCAATGTTGGCAATGCTGCAAATTTGCCGCTTTGCGACTACCCCATAAGTTGGATTGTGCCGGCGGATTTGCCACTGAATTCGAATCCTGTCGCCCTGGAGGACCTGGCCGCATACCCAATCATTACTTTTGCCCGTCGCACCCAACCCTATTGGCAACTACGGGAACTGTTTGAGAAAGCGCATCTGCACAAGGTCCGCATTTTTGCCAACTCTTCGCTCTCCTCAATCATCCGCATGACGATCGACGGCATCGGCGTTGCGGCGATTCCACGTCAAGTCGTTGGCGAGCAACTGGCGGCAGGTCAGCTGCGTATTGTCGAAACCAGCGATGACATGCCCGTACTGTCGTTTACGGCAAGCTTCTTCAAGCGAGCCAACATGCCGTTGAATTCGATCGTCGCCGAAATCGCCCAACAAGTGGCAAGTCAATACAAAGGCTAAGGATAAGCAGTCTGGCGGAGTTGATATTGAATCACTCGGTCCGCTGCATGATCACCGCGACGCTAAAGGCGCCGCGAGAAACGTTACCGTTTTTTTTCCGGGATACCGAGCAGGCCTGCCCACAGTGCATCGTATATTTGCACCTTGGCCTCGGCCGTTTCTGCCTGTTTCTCCACGCTGGCCTCGACTATGTCGCGCAAGCCTGCACTCAAGCGCCAATCAAACACCAAACCGTCCACCGAGGCCAATAGCAGAAGACCCGTTGCAGCCGCTAAAAGCCTGGTTCCCCTTAAGACCATTCGTTCCCCCTGCTTGCCGTCGAAGGTGGCCGGGAAGCTGCGCTATGCCAACATATAAGTGGCAAAGAATCCCAATGTCAACGTTTACATAAGCGTGGATCCATGAGATATTGGACCATCAACCCATCGGAGTGGAAAGATGGCTCGTGGATTGGCCAAGCAAGCGCCAGAGGCCCCCGGGGCTGCTCGAAGATCTGACTACGCTGCGTTTACAGCGCTCTATCGGCCAATCGGCCTGAAGGCCGTATTGGCCGCCTGCAGTATTCAGCCAACCCAGCAAGGATTGGTCAGCCAATCAAATGCCCTGGCCGCAGATATCACGGGGTATCCAATGACAATGGCTGCCCCCGACGGCAATCACGATTGACGCCAAAATTGACCCGCTCTGCCAAGATCTGCTGAGCGCTATGGCGCGTGCACGGACCAGGAGGGCATTCGAGCGTCAACGTCGCTTGACGTTCGACTGACGTATCGCCTTACAGTTAGTCGGGTGACAGACAAGTCACAAGTTTGCTTGTCCCATACGCCCCGAGCTCTCGTAGTATCCATTGGGCCTGCCTATTTAGGCCTGTCTTGGATCATGCGCCGATCTGTCGGTCGGTGCCAACCACGGCCCAGTTCCCAACAATAAGTAACCGGCGCGGCTGCCTGTGCTGTTTTCACCCATCGTTCCGCGCTGAGCGTTGACGGGCGGCGTGCGGCAGTTCACCTTCGCCGTGCTTGGTTATCCGAGCGCCGTTTCATATCGGAATGCCATCGGAACCCAATGCAAGAAAAGAAATCTCTGACGACGCGGCAGGCTGGAAAGAAAAAACAGAGCCAGACCGTCAGCGCGGACCTGATCGCGGTGGTCATTGCAGTGACCGATGGTGAGCCACGTGTCCTCACCATCAGTCAGGCTCAAGCTTTGCCATCGGGTCCCTTTGAGCTTGGCCATCGTTCCTTGCAGTCGGGCCTACGGGCGTGGGTGGAGCGGCAGACCGGTCACCCGTTGGGCTATATCGAACAGCTCTACACCTTTGCCGATCGCGATCGCACCGGTGATGAGCGCGTGCAGATCTCCATCAGTTATCTCGGTCTGACACGCGAAGAGCAGGGCGAGAAATTCGCAACGCATGGCTGGCGCGCCTGGTATGACTACTTTCCGTGGGAAGATCACCGCGCAGGAGTGCCACCTATCCTGCTTGACGTCCTCATGCCCCGACTTTTGGCCTGGGCCGACGACGTGGAAGATCCAGGGATGCGCCGCGACCGCCGGCAGCGTGTGGCATACGCCTTCGGGCTGGATGATCGCGACTGGAACGAAGAACTCGTCCTGCAGCGGTACGAACTGCTTTATGAAGCAGCCTTGGTAGCGGAGGCGAAACACGGCAGCGACAGTCGGTCGCCCATGCCCGGTCGGTCGATGATCGCCGATCATCGTCGCATTCTGGCGACCGGAATCGCCAGGCTTCGCACAAAGATCAAGTACCGCCCGGTCGTGTTCGAGCTGATGCCGCCGACATTTACGCTGCTGCAGCTGCAGCGCACGGTCGAAGCGCTCGCCGGCAGGCTCGTGCACAAGCAGAATTTCCGGCGCCTTATCGAACAGCAGGACCTGGTCGAGGAGACAGGCGAGACGATGTCGGACACAGGCGGGCGCCCGGCGAAGCGTTTCCGTTTCCGTCAGACGGTTCTGGCTGAACGAGCTGTCGCAGGGACGAAATTGCCACTTTCACGCGCTTGACTTTCCTTATGCTCAAGTTAAGCATATGTCTCCGTTATACTCACTTGGAGCATAAGCATGCAGGGTATGCACAGCGCCTCGGTGCGCACGGCTTCGCTTTACGACCGGGTGCGGCGAGTCATTCCGCCTATTGAATGGCCGGCATTCGCGGATGATATCGAGGCCATTCTCGAACTGAAACGGCAGCGAAACGCCGTCATCCTGGCGCATAACTACCAGACGCCGGAAATTTTCCACTGCGTGGCCGACATCGTCGGCGACAGCCTGGCGCTCGCGCGCAAGGCGATGACGGTCGAAGCCGATATCATCGTGCTGGCCGGCGTGCATTTCATGGCCGAGACGGCGAAGCTGCTCAATCCACAAAAGACGGTGCTCATTCCCGACCTACGGGCCGGCTGCTCGCTGGCGGACTCCATTACCGCCGACGACATCCGCCTGCTGCGCCAACACTATCCCGGCGTGCCAATCGTCACCTATGTCAACACATCCGCCGCGGTGAAGGCGGAGTCCGACATCTGCTGTACGTCAGGCAACGCGAAGGCCGTCGTCGAGTCGCTTGGCGTTCCCCGTGTGATCATGCTGCCGGACGAGTATCTGGCCCAGAACATCGCCGCCCAGACCGACGTTGAGATCATCGCCTGGAAAGGCCATTGCGAGGTGCATGAGCGCTTCACGCCCGCCGACATCCGCCAGTTGCGCGAAAGTCATCCTGGCGTCACGGTATTGGCGCATCCTGAATGTCCGCCGGAAGTGGTCGCGGAAGCGGATTTCTCCGGCTCGACGGCTGCCATGTCCGATTATGTCGGAAGGCAAAAGCCGGCGCGGGTCGTGCTGATGACCGAGTGCTCGATGAGCGACAATGTCGCGGTCGAGCACCCCGATGTCGAGTTCATCCGGCCTTGCAATTTGTGCCCGCACATGAAGCGGATAACGCTGGCCAACATCCGTGCCGCACTCGAGCAGAACCGCCATGTCGTGACCATCGAACCGGAGATTGCCGGGCGCGCGCGGCTTGCCGTCGAGCGGATGCTGGCGGTATGAGCATGGAGTTTCGCGATCTCTCGGGCCGGCCGGTCATCATCGGCGGCGGCATAGCCGGGCTGATGACGGCGCTGCAGCTGGCGCCCGAACCGGCGCTTCTCCTGTCGCGATCACCGCTCGGCGCGGATGCATCGAGCGCGTGGGCGCAGGGCGGTCTAGCCGCGAGCCTGGGCGACGATGATGAACCAGCGCTCCATCTTGCCGACACGCTTCTCGCGGGTGATGGTCTTTGCGATGCGCACGCAGCAACGCGCATCGTACACGCCGCGCCCGCCGCGATCGAGGATCTGGCGCGCCGTGGGGTTCGCTTCGATCGGACGCCGGCGGGCGCTCTTCGTCTCGGACTGGAAGCCGCGCACAGCCGCCGACGCATCGTTCATGCCGGAGGCGACGGGAGCGGCCGGCAGGTCATGCGCGCACTGGTCGCCGCCGTGAGATCGACGCCGACTATAGAGGTCGTCGAGGGTGTCGAAGCACGCCGGCTGGCCGTGGAGGACGGCAGGATCGCCGGCGTTCTGGCGAACTGTTCGACAGGTCCAGTGTTCCTCGCCACGGGAGGGGTCGTCCTCGCCACTGGCGGGATCGGCGGCCTGTTCCATGACTCAACCAACCCGCTGGGCAGCTGCGGACAGGGCCTTGCGCTCGCAGCGCGTGCGGGCGCTGTCCTTGCCGACCTGGAGTTCATCCAGTTCCACCCGACCGCGCTTGACGGGCCCGGCCGTCCGATGCCGCTCATCAGCGAGGCCGTTCGCGGCGAAGGTGCAACAATCGTCGACGAGACAGGAAGACGGTTCCTCGACACTGTGCGAGGGGCGGAACTCGCACCGCGCGACATCGTCGCGCGCGCAGTCTGGAAGCATCTCGCGGACGGTCATCTAGTCTTCCTCGACGCGCGGGAAAAGCCGGGTGCTGCATTCGCCCGGCAGTTTCCGACGATCGCGTCAGCCTGCGGCAAGGCCGGCATCGATCCGGCGCGCGACCTCATTCCCATCCGGCCGGCGCAGCACTACCACATGGGCGGCGTCGCCGTGGATCTGGCCGGGCGCACGTCGATCCCGGGACTTTGGGCCTGCGGTGAGGTCGCCTCGACCGGGCTGCATGGCGCCAACCGGCTTGCCAGCAATTCCTTGACCGAGGCCGTGGTCTGCGCGCGCTGGGTTGCGGAAAGCCTGGCGGGAACCCCTGCCCGCCGAGCAACGCCGGCGATTGCAAGCGATTGCCCTTCGCCCGATCCGATACCAGTGCGCTCTCTTTTGTCGCGCGCGCTCGGCGTCGTGCGGGATGGCGAAGCCTTGAAAGCCGCCGCAAGCGCCTTGTTGCCGCTCGCAGAACGCCACGATGCGGCGTCCGATCCCGCCGCCGTCGGGTTGATGATCACCATTGCCGCCTTGCTGCGCCGGGAGAGCCGCGGCGCTCATTTCCGGACCGACTTTCCGCATCATGCAACCGTGGCTCGCCGTTCCGAAATCACGCTCGATGCGGCCATTGCTGCGGCGCGGGAACTTGCATCCTCGCCAGCGCTGGAAAGCGTCGCATGATGAACCTCTCACCGCTTCCCGCAATCATGCTCGAGCCTCTGGTGCGGGCAGCTCTGCTCGAAGATCTCGGCAGGGCTGGCGACTTGACCACCGATGCCATCGTGCCAAAGGATCATCATACGACAACCGTGCTGAGTGCGCGCCAAGCCGGAACAGTCGCCGGGATCGATCTGGCGACGCTTGCCTTCAGGCTCATCGACCAGAACGTTGACATCAAGGTGCATCGTACGGACGGCAGCGAAGTGGCGCCCGGAGAGGTCATCGCAACTGTCAGCGGCCCGGCCCGCGCTATACTCACGGCGGAACGGACAGCGCTCAATTTTCTCTGTCATCTGAGCGGCATCACCACGGCGACGGCATCGGTCGTTGCGGCGGTTCGCGACCACGGCGCAAAGATCGTCTGTACGCGCAAGACGACGCCCGGTTTGCGAGCTGTCGAAAAATATGCCGTGCGCGCCGGTGGCGGTTCCAATCACCGTTTCGGTCTCGACGACGCGATCCTGATCAAGGACAACCACATCGCCATCGCCGGCGGAATTCGCCCGGCAATCGAGCGTGCGCGACGCAGCGTCGGCCATCTCGTCAAGATCGAAGTCGAGGTCGATACGCTGGTCCAGTTGGAAGAGGCCATGGGCCTCACCCCCGACGCCGTCCTGCTCGACAACATGTCGATCGATGAGTTGCGCGAGGCTGTGGCATTGGTTGCGGGACGGTCAATCACCGAAGCGTCTGGCAGGATCACCGCCGCGATTGCGCCAGCCGTTGCCGCAACCGGCATCGATCTGATTTCCATCGGCTGGTTGACTCACAGCGCGCCGATCCTCGATATCGGCCTCGACTACCGTCAGACTTGACCCTCGAGGCTGACCATCTAGCCTACCCAGCTTCTCTCGACCGTGTCCGCCCTTTCAAAGGCGCCCGTGTCGCACAACGCAAGGAACAGGATGGAAATGCGCGCAGCAATTTCGGAAAAGACCCTGCCTGAAGCTCAATCCTTCGACCACCATCGGATGTGGACGCTGGAAGAAGCCCAGGCGCTCCACGACGCGCCTTTCAACGACCTGCTGTTTCAGGCGCAAACCGTTCACCGCCAGAATTTCGATCCCAACAAGGTCCAGCTCAGCCGGCTTCTCAGCATCAAGACGGGCGGCTGCCCCGAGGATTGCGGCTATTGCAGCCAGTCGGCGCACCACGAAACCGGCCTGAAGGCGTCGAAGCTGATGGAGGTCAAGCGCGTCATCACAGAGGCGACCAAGGCGCGCGACGCCGGCGCCACCCGCTATTGCATGGGCGCAGCCTGGCGAAACCCCAAGGCGCGCGACATGGATGCGGTCGTGGCCATGGTCGAAGGCGTCAAGGCGCTCGGCATGGAGACCTGCATGACCCTTGGCATGCTCGATCTTGAGCAGACCGCTCGTCTGAAACAGGCGGGTCTCGACTACTACAACCACAACATCGATACGTCGGAACGCTACTACAGCGAGATCATCAGCACGCGCAGCTTTGCCGATCGGCTCGATACGCTCGAGCAGGTTCGCCAGGCCGGCATAAAGGTCTGCAGCGGCGGCATTGTCGGCATGGGCGAAGAACCGGTAGACCGGATCGACATGCTGGTGACGCTGGCCAATCTGCCGGAGCATCCGCAAAGCGTTCCGATCAACATGCTGATCCCGATCGCCGGCACCCCGCTTGCCGAAGCCAAGCCGATCGAGCCGATCGAATTCGTACGCGTGATCGCGCTGGCGCGCATCATGATGCCGAAATCGCATGTCCGTCTTTCCGCCGGCCGCACCGCCATGACCGACGAGATGCAGGCACTGTGCTTCTTTGCCGGCGCCAATTCGATCTTCGTCGGCGACACGCTGCTGACGGCGGACAATCCTGGCGAAGACAAGGATATTCTGCTGTTCCGGCGCCTCGGCATCGAGCCTATGGAACTCGAGGCGCAATGAACGGGGCACCGCTTGCCCGCTATGACGCGACCTTGCAGGGACTGGCGCGCAAGGACCGGCTGCGGACGCTGTCGCCGCGCGCCGGTCTCGACTTCTCCTCGAACGACTATCTCGGACTTGCCGCTTCCAAACGGCTTGGCGATGCGGTTGCGGCGGCGATCGCGCGGGGCACGCCGGTCGGCGCCACCGGATCGCGGCTGTTGCGCGGCAATGCCCCGGAACACGAGGCCCTGGAGGCGGATGCTGCGGTGTTCTTCGGAGCCGAACGCGCGCTGTTCTTCGGTAGCGGTTACATCGCCAACTTCGCTCTCCTGACCGCTTTGCCGCAGAAGGGCGACCTTCTGGTTCTCGACGAACTCGCCCATGCCAGCATGCATGAGGGGGCCCGCGCTGGCCGCGCCGAGTTCAAGCTCGCCGCGCACAACGACGTCGATGCTGTCGAGGATGCGATCACCCGCTGGCGTGCCGAAGGCGGCATGGGGCGCGCCTGGATCGGAATCGAAAGCCTCTACAGCATGGATGGCGACCGTGCGCCGATGGAGAGCCTGATCGCGCTCGCCGATCGGCACGAGGCATTCATCGTCGTCGATGAGGCGCATGCCACCGGTGTCTGGGGACCGGACGGCCGCGGGCTGGCCGCCGCGTTCGAGGGCCGCAACAACATCATTGCGCTCCATACTTGCGGCAAGGCGCTCGGCGCGTCCGGCGCACTCGTCACCGGACCGCGGACGTTGTGTGACTATCTCGTCAACCGTTGCCGGCCATTCATCTACGCCACCGCGCCATCGCCGCTAATGGCGGTCGCGGCTCGAGAGGCGATTGCCATGCTGTCCGATGAGCCCCAACGCCGTGTCCAGTTGCAGGAGCGCGTTGCCTTCGCGGGCCGCCAACTGGCCGAGCGCTGCGGCGTGGCACCCAGCGGCTCGCAGATCCAGCCCTTTGTCATCGGCGATGTCGGACGCACCATGGCGGTGGCGGCGGCGCTGCAGGCACGCGGTTTCGACATTCGCGGCATTCGTCCGCCGACCGTTCCCGAGGGCACATCGCGCCTGCGCATTTCGCTGACGCTGAACGTCGGCGAAGCCGACATTTCGGCGATGGTCGAGGCACTTGCCGAGGTGCTGGGATCGGCATGACCAAACGCATCGTCGTCACCGGAACAGACACCGGCATTGGCAAGACAGTGTTTTCGGCCGGGCTCGCCGGTTTGCTCGACGGCTTCTACTGGAAGCCGGTGCAATCGGGCCTCGACGGCGAAACCGACAGCGAGGTCGTGGAACGGCTCGCAGGCCTGCCGCCGGGGCGCGTGCTGCCCGAAGTGTATCGGCTGAAGGAGCCACTGTCGCCACATCGTTCAGCCGAACTCGACGGCGTTGCGATAGACGTCGCAGAGCTCTCGCTTCCGAACTTGCCGGGTCCGATCGTCATCGAAGGTGCCGGGGGACTGATGGTGCCGCTCAACCGGCGCACCAAGTTCATCGACATATTCGCTCAGTGGCGGGTGCCGGTCATTCTATGCGCCCGTACCAAGCTCGGCACGATCAACCACACCCTGCTGTCGATCGAGGCGCTCAGGGCCCGCTCTATCCCGCTCATCGGCATTGCCTTCATCGGCGATGAAGTGGCCGATACGCAGCGAACAATTGTGGAATTCAGCAGCGTGCCACAGCTTGGCAGGCTGCCGCACATCGATCCGCTGACGAGTGAAACGCTGCGGGAAGCGATGGTTGCCGGCTTCGACCTCACAGCGGTCGCGGGAGGCGAATGATGCCGCAGTCCCAGGTTTGGCACCCCTTCACCCAGCACGCGCTTGAACCTACCATTCCTGAAATCGTCCGGACGGAAGGCGCCTATCTCCACAAGGCCGACGGCAGGCGCATCCTGGATGCCATTTCTTCCTGGTGGGTCGTCACGCACGGGCACCGCCATCCCCGAATCATGAAGGCTATCGAGACGACCGCGGCGAGCCTCGACCAGATCATCTTCGCCGGCTTCACCCATGAGCCGGCCGAACGCCTGGCCAGCGCACTTGTCGGCCTCGCTCCGCCCGGACTCGACTGGGTGTTCTATTCCGACAGCGGCTCGACCTCGGTCGAGGTCGCGCTGAAGATGGCGCTCGGCTATTTCGGCAACATCGGCGCACCGCGCTCGCGCATCGTCGTCATGGAGCACAGCTATCATGGTGACACGATCGGGACGATGAGTGTCGGCGCCCGCGGCGTGTTCAACGCTGCCTACGAGCCTTTGCTGTTCGAGGTCGACACCATCCCCTTCCCGGCCGCCGGGCACGAACAGGAAACGCTGGATCGTTTCGAGGCCGTCAGCCGCGACCGGCGCGTCGCCGCGCTGATCGTCGAACCACTCGTGCTTGGCGCCGGCGGCATGCTGATGTATCCGGCCTGGGTTCTGGCTGAATTGAAGAAGATCACTGAGGCCTCCGGCACGCTGCTGATCGCCGATGAGGTTATGACGGGCTGGGGACGCACCGGGACCATGTTCGCCTGCGAGCAGGCATCGATCTCTCCGGACATCCTGTGCACCTCGAAAGGCCTGACTGGCGGCGTAATCCCGCTGGCCGCAACGCTTGCCACGGATGCGATCTTTCAGGCTCATTATTCGGTGGACCGGAAGAAGACATTCTTCCACTCGAGTTCCTACACCGCCAATCCGATTGCCTGCGCGGCAGCACTCGCCAATGTCGAGATCTGGCGCGACGAGCCTGTGGCCGAGCGGGTCGCGGCGTTGAGTGCGATGCAGGCCGCCGGGCTTCGGCGCTTTCGTGACAATGCCAACTTCACCGACAGCAGGACGACCGGCACGATCGCGGCCCTCGATCTGCGCACCGGCTCGGCCGGTTATCTGGCCGAGATCGGGCCGAAATTACGCGCTTTTTTCCTCGAGCGCGGCCTGCTCGTGCGTCCGCTTGGCAATGTCCTCTATCTTCTGCCACCCTATTGCATCACCGGCGAGGAACTGGACGGGCTCTATGACGCCATCGAGGAGGCCGGCGACCGCTTCGGCTCGAGGCCATGAGCAGATCGTCGCGCATTCTCGGGTTTGGCCATCATGCGCCGTCGCGCAAGGTCGAGAACCCGGAAATCGAAAACCGTCTCGGCCTCGAACCCGGCTGGATCGAGCGGCGCACCGGAATTCGTTCGCGCTTCTGGGCAACCGACGAAGACACGCTGTCGGGCCTCGCCACGCAAGCGGGCGACATGGCGCTGGCGAGCGCCGCCATTGACCGGAGAGACATCGGCCTGTTGTTGCTCGCCACCTCGACACCCGATCACCTCCTGCCGCCGAGCGCACCCCTGGTAGCGCATCGGCTCGGGCTCTGCCGCGCCGGCGCGATCGACCTGACCGGCGCCTGTGCTGGCTTCATCTATGCGCTGATGTTCGCCGACGGTTTCACCCGCCTGCATGGCAAGGCAGCCCTTGTGATTGCCGCCAACATCCTCAGCCGCCGCATCAACCCGGCCGAGCGCGCAAGCGCTGTGTTGTTTGCCGATGCCGCCGGCGCGGTGGTGATCGGTCCTTGCGATGATGCCGATCGAGGCATTCTCGGCGCTTCGGTGGATTCCGACGGCTCACGCTACGGCCTGATCCAGATACCCGCGGGAGGAAGCAACAATCCGTTCCATGACGGCCTCGACCTCGAGCAGACCCGGATGACGATCACCGATGGCCGCGAAGTGTTCGCCAAGGCCGTGGAGATGATGACTGCCTGTTCTCAGGACGCGCTCACTGCCGCCCACATGCGGCCGCAAGACATCGACCGGTTCGTGCCGCACCAGGCCAATGCCCGCATGTTCGATGCGGTCGGGCGAAACCTCGGCATTGCGGATGAAGCGATCGTCAAGACGATCGTCGAATACGGCAATTCTTCTGCTGCGACGATTCCGCTCTCGCTGTCGCTCGCCCATCGCACGCAGCCGTTTCGGCCGGACGAGAAAATCCTGCTGACGGCCGCGGGCGCGGGTCTCAGCGGCGGCGCCCTCGTCGTTGGAATTTAGCGGGGCGACCCGGCCGCCCAGAGGATGGCGGGACAAGTCATCCATGATGATGGGAAACAAGACCAATGCGAAAAATAGTCGCCGGTAAGCTGCACGGCATCCACGTCACCGAAGCGAACCTCGACTACCACGGCTCGATAACACTCGACCCTGACCACTGCGAGGCAGCCGGGATCCTGCCGATGGAAGTCGTGGAGATATGGAACAAGAATTCCGGTGCGCGGATTTCGACCTATGTCATTCTGGGCGAACGCGGCTCCCGATGCTGCATTCTCAACGGGGCGGCGGCCCGCGCCTGCCAGCCAGACGACCAGATCATTGTCTGCAACTCCATCTACCTGGACGAATCACCTCGTTGAAGCCGCGGATCATCACCTTCGACCAGGACAATCACATGCTCGATCGCCTGAGCTACTCCGTCGATCTTGACGCACATGGGCGTTACAGCTTCTCGATCCTTGACGAGGCGAATGAGGCTTTGGCCATTCCTGCGCTGGTCTCCGGCGCGTGACTTCCTCTCGATATTTGCCCGTGCTTTGCGCGGGGGTTCGTTAGTCGCCGATCACCGCCGCAGGTGGAAATGCGCTTGACAAAGCAGTGTCGGCTCGGTCAATTCGAAAACATTCACCAGGGGAGTCCCGGCAAGGGGCTGAGATACTGCTGGCTATCGCGGCGCAGTGACCCGTTGAACCTGATCCAGTTCATACTGGCGTAGGGACGGTGCAAGCGCTTTGCGGGAGTTTACGCCCGAGGTCCTGTTTCGGCAGGTCGACAGAAGCGTCTTTTCATCCTTCCGGCACAGAACTGGGTCTCCAATGCATGAGCAAAGGAGCCTCACGATGAATGCCCTCACCCCAGCCGTCTCAACGGGACCGCTGCCTGCCTCACGGAAAATCCACAAGCCTGGCGTCCTCCATCCGCACATCAAGGTGCCGATGCGCGAAATCTCCGTCCATCCTACGGCGGGCGAACCGCCTGTCATCGTCTACGATCCGTCAGGTCCCTATACAGACCAGACTGTCGAAACCAGCATCGAAAAAGGCCTCGCCCGGCTTCGCCATGAATGGATCAAGGCGCGGGGCGATGTCGAAGCCTATGACGGCCGCCATGTCCGGCCGGAAGACAATGGATTCGCGGTAGGCGAGCGCCTGACGCCGGAATTTCCCATTCGCAACCGGCCGCTCAGAGCCAAGGCCGGCAAGGCGGTGACACAGCTCGCCTATGCGCGCGCCGGCATCATCACGCCCGAGATGGAGTTCGTCGCAATCCGCGAAAACCTCGGCCGCGAGGTCCTGCGCGGCAAGCTGCCGCGCGACGGCGAAAGCTTCGGCGCGGCCATTCCCGATTTCGTCACGCCGGAATTCGTGCGCGACGAGGTGGCACGCGGACGAGCGATCATTCCAGCCAACATCAATCATCCCGAGAGCGAGCCGATGATCATTGGCCGCAATTTTCTGGTCAAGATCAACGCCAACATCGGCAACTCCGCCGTCACCTCGTCGATGGCCGAAGAGGTCGAAAAGATGGTCTGGGCGATCCGCTGGGGCGCCGACACGGTGATGGACCTGTCGACTGGCCGCAACATCCACAACATCCGCGAATGGATCGTGCGCAATTCACCGGTGCCGATCGGCACGGTGCCGCTCTATCAGGCGCTCGAAAAGGTCAACGGCATTGCCGAGGACCTGACCTGGGAGGTCTACCGCGACACGCTGATCGAGCAGGCCGAACAGGGCGTGGACTATTTCACCATCCACGCCGGCGTGCGGCTGCACTACATCCCGCTGACCGTTGGCCGGGTCACGGGTATCGTTTCGCGCGGCGGCTCGATCATGGCCAAATGGTGCCTGCACCATCACCGGGAAAGCTTCCTCTACGAGCATTTCGCGGAGATCTGTGACATCTGCCGCGCCTATGACGTGTCCTTCTCGCTCGGCGACGGCCTTCGTCCCGGCTCGATCGCCGATGCCAACGACGCGGCGCAATTCGCCGAACTGGAAACGCTCGGCGAGTTGACGCAGATCGCCTGGGCGAGGGATTGCCAGGTGATGATCGAGGGGCCTGGCCACGTGCCGATGCACAAGATCAAGGAGAACATGGACAAGCAGCTCGCTGTCTGCGGCGAGGCGCCCTTCTATACGCTTGGACCGCTGACGACCGACATCGCGCCGGGCTATGACCACATCACCTCAGGCATCGGCGCCGCCATGATCGGCTGGTTCGGCACCGCCATGCTCTGCTACGTCACGCCCAAGGAGCATCTCGGCCTTCCCGATCGCAACGACGTCAAGATTGGCGTGATCACCTACAAGATCGCCGCCCATGCCGCCGACCTGGCGAAGGGCCATCCGGCAGCGAAAGTCAGGGATGATGCCCTTTCCCGCGCGCGCTTCGAGTTCCGCTGGGAGGACCAGTTCAACCTGTCGCTCGATCCCGAAACGGCGCGCTCTTTCCACGACCAGACCTTGCCCAAGGAGGCGCACAAGGTGGCACATTTCTGCTCGATGTGCGGACCGAAATTCTGCTCCATGCGCATCTCCCACGACATTCGCGCCGAAGCACAGAAGGAGGGCATGGCGGCGATGGCGGCGAAATACCGTGAGGGTGGCGATCTCTACATGCCGGCTGACGAGACCGGCGTAGCACTCATGCCAGAGGCGCCGAAACCATCATGAGGGTGTTGGTCAAAGGGGCCGGCGTCGCCGGCCTCACCGCGGCCTTCGAACTCACCGCCCGCGGCGCGACGGTCACAGTCGCCGAGATCCGGCATGGTGTTGGCGGCAATGCATCGTGGTTCGCCGGCGGCATGCTGGCGCCATGGTGCGAGCGTGAAAGCGCCGAGCAGCCGGTGCTGGATCTCGGACGTGACGCTGCCGACTGGTGGGATGCGGTGCTGCCGGGTCAGGTGACACGGGCCGGAACACTGGTCGTGGCCATGCCGCGTGATGCCGGTGAGCTTGACCGGTTCGCCAGTCGCACGTCGGGGCATCGGCGTGTCGATGAAGACGAAATTGCGATCCTGGAGCCCGGCCTCGCCGGCCGCTTCCGGCGCGGATTGCTGTTTCCCGATGAGGCTCATCTCGACCCGCGCCAGGCGATGGCGGCACTTCAAGGCAAGCTCGCCGCCATGGGTGTCGAATTCCACTTTGGCGCCGACGCCGGGCATGTTTCCGGTTTCGATCGTCAGATCGACTGCACGGGATTGGCAGCAGCCGATGACAGGCTGCGCGGCGTTCGCGGCGAGATGCTGATCCTGCGCACGCCTGATGTCTCGCTGTCGCGCCCGGTCAGGCTGCTGCATCCGCGCTTTCCGCTTTATGCGGTGCCGCGTGCCGACACGCAGTTCATGATCGGCGCGACGATGATTGAGAGCCAGTCCGGCGGGCCGGTCACGGCGCGTTCCATGATGGAGCTGCTGGGTGCCGCCTATGCCCTCCATCCGGCCTTTGGCGAGGCCGAGATCGTTGAAACCGGTGTCGGCGTTCGTCCGGCCTTTCCCGACAACCTGCCCCGCGTCGAAACGAGCGGAGACACCGTCGCGATCAATGGGCTCTATCGCCACGGTTTTCTCCTCGCCCCCGCCATGGCGCGCCAGGCTGTCGACCTGGTTTTCAATCAAGACGGACCCAAGGAACCTGCTCATGAAACTGATGGTCAACGGCGAAGCGCATGAGGTTGCCGCCACCACGCTGGCGGAGCTGCTTGCCGCGCTCGACTATGAGGGCGATTGGCTCGCCACTGCCGTCAACAGCGACCTCGTGCACAAAGCCAACCGGGCGGAATTCCAGTTGAGCGACGGCGACCGGATCGAAATCCTCTCACCCATGCAGGGAGGCTAGACCATGTTCGAGCTTTATGGAACCGAGCTTCCGTCGCGTCTGCTTCTCGGCACCGCTCAATATCGTTCGCCGACCATCCTTGCCGAGGCGGTCAAGGCGTCGGGCACGTCGGTGGTGACGGTCTCGTTGCGCCGTGAGATGGCAGGCGGCAGGGCCGGCGAAAAATTCTGGTCGTTGATCCGGTCGCTGGGTGTCAGAATCCTGCCCAACACTGCCGGCTGTCACTCCGCCAGGGAAGCGGTCACGACCGCGAAAATGGCGCGTGAGGTCTTCGGTACGAACTGGATCAAGCTCGAAGTGATCGGCAACCACGACACGCTGCAACCAGACGTGTTCGGCCTTGTCGAAGCCGCCCGCATCCTGTGCGAGGACGGTTTTGATGTATTCCCCTATACCACCGATGACCTTGTCGTCGCCGAGCGGTTGCTGGAGGTGGGCTGCAAGGTCTTGATGCCGTGGTGCGCACCGATCGGTTCGGCGCTCGGGCCGGTCAACATCACGGCGCTGCGTTCGCTGCGCGGACATTTCCCTGACGTCCCGCTGATCGTGGATGCGGGGCTCGGACGGCCGTCGCACGCGGCCACCGTCATTGAACTCGGCTTTGACGCCGTGCTCCTGAACACGGCGGTCGCCAAGGCGGCCGATCCGGTCGGCATGGCGCGTGCTTTCGGCAAGGCGGTCGACGCCGGTCGTGAGGCTTTCAGTTCGGGAATGCTCGAACCGCGCGACCTCGCCGTGCCATCGACACCGATGATCGGCAAGGCCGTTTTTTCATGAAGCTCGATCCCTTCTACCTGATCGTCGACAGCTCTGCCTGGATCGAACGGCTGGTGCCGCTCGGCGTGAAGCTGGTGCAGCTTCGCATCAAGACCATGGATGAGGCCGGCTTGCGCGCGGAAATCCAGAGGACGAAGGCCTTTTGCGCCCAACACGAATGCCAACTCATCATCAATGACTACTGGCGGCTGGCGATCGAGGAAGGTTGCGACTTCGTCCATCTCGGCCAGGAGGATCTGCAAACCGCCGACCTCGCGCGGATTCGGGCAGCCGGTCTAAGGCTTGGACTGAGCACACATGATGATGTCGAACTGGAAATCGCTGTTGCCGCCGGGCCCGACTACATCGCGCTCGGCCCGATTTATCCGACCATCCTGAAGAACATGAAGTGGGCGCCGCAAGGGGTCGAACGGATCAGCGAGTGGAAGCGCCGGGTCGCACCGATTCCCCTGGTCGCCATTGGTGGTCTCAACCCGGACCGGCTCGACGGTGTCTTTGCGGCTGGCGCGGACAGCGCGGCGGTGGTCACCGACATCACGCTGAACGACGACCCCGAAGCGCGCACGCGAGAATGGATCGAAAAGACAGGCCGATGGCGCTGAGGCGAGACCCTTATGTGCTCGTCGTCGGTGGGTCGGACTCCAGCGGCGGAGCCGGAATTGCGCGCGACATCGAGACGATCTCTTCGATTGGCGTGCGCACCTGTCTTGCCGTTGCCGCGCTGACGGTGCAGACGCACGAAGCCGTCATGGAAATCCATCCTTCGCAGCCCGATCTTGTGGCCGATCAGATGCGCGCCGCGCTGCAGGCCAACACGGTGGCAGCCATCAAGATCGGCATGCTCTCAACGGCCGAGATCGTTGTTGCCGTTGCCGGCGTGCTCCGCGAGAATCCGCAGGTGCCGGCAATCCTCGACCCCGTGCTCGCCTCGACCTCAGGCCGGGCGTTGCTGGAAGCAGATGCCATCGCCGTCATGAAGCGCAGTCTGATGCCGCTTTGCCGTCTCGTCACGCCCAATCTCATCGAACTGGCGCTCCTTGTTGGCTCGGAACTGGCGATGGATGAAGACAGCGCGGTGTGGCAAGGCCAGGAATTGCTGAACGCCGGAGCGCAGGCCCTGCTGATCAAGGGCGGCCATGCATCGGGACCTCGATCAACCGATGTTCTGTTGCGCTCCGATCACGAACCAGTCCGCTTCGACACACCGCGTCTGGCTACGTCGATGCGCGGGACGGGATGCATGCTGGCCAGTGCGATTGCGGCGCATATGGCGAAAGCGAGCCCACTCGAAGACGGCGTGCGCGAAGGCAAGTTGTTTGTTTTCGAGAAGCTCCAAGGGAAGAAGTCGAATAACGGTGCTTTGTTTGGGGCACGGCTCTGCGATTGAGGCGATGGCAGCTATCAAAAGGGCATTTGATCCGACATATATCATGAGTCCGGGACGACACTTCCGATCGCTTCCGGCGACGGCTGATCCGGCGACGCAGCCTATTTTTCACCCGAGATTGCATCCTTGCGGCACCAACAAAGGCGCCGGTCCTTTGTGTGGTCCTGGACAGCCCGTGCTGTAGAAAGACCGCCGGGTAGTGCTATTGGTTACGCACGCGATGGTTCTGCGGATCGTACCAAGGCCCCAACTGAACTTCCACAGGGTGACGCTCCATAGCAATCTCGACCTCCCATTTTCCAGCGGCAAGCCACTCCTTGGTCACGCCATCGGCATTATTCACATAGCCGAGCCCAAGTGAGGCGCCAATTCGGTGTCCGTAGGCTCCAGATGTAATGGAGCCGACCAGGTTGCCATCGCGCGCAAGCGGCTCGTGATGATAGAGCATCGGCATGTCTGGACCGCCCGAGAGCTTTACCTGAACCAGTCGGCGATTGATCGGCCCGTCGCATTTCTGCTTGACGAGAGCATCCCGGCCAAGAAAGCCACCGGGCTTATCGAGCGCGACGGCGAAGCCCACACCACCATTGTAGGGCGTGTCCTCCTCGCCCATGTCATGACCCCAATGGCGATATCCCTTTTCCATGCGCAGGGAATTCAGAGCGAAGAAGCCGCCGGGTCGAAGCCCCAGATCTCGTCCGGCCTTCATGATCTCTTCGTAGACATGCGCGGCAAACTCACTCTCTACATAGATTTCATAGCCGAGTTCACCGACGAACGTCAGCCGGCTCGCACGTACACGCGCATAGCCAAGATCTATTTCGCGGCTCGTGCCGAAGGGGAATGCCTGATTGGTGAAGTCGTCCGGCGACAGGCGCGACATCAGTTCACGCGTCTTTGGGCCCATCAACGCAATCATTGGCAAGCCCGAGGTGACATCTGTGATATGTACGTGAGCGCCTTCTGACAGATGCCTTTTGAACCACGTCAGATCGCGTCGCTGCGAGACCGCCACCGTGACGATGAGGAATGCATCTTCCGCCAGGCGCGTAACCGTGACGTCAGCCTCGATGCCGCCAGCCTCGTTCAGCCACTGCGTATAGACGACGCGACCGATACCAACATCGCAGTCGCCGGCGCAGATCCAATTCATTGTCTTGAGCGCGTCGGGACCCTCGACCCGGTACTTCACGAAACAGCTATGATCAAACAGTGTCACATTCTGTGACGTGTTGTGGCATTCGGCACCGACATTGGCGAACCAGCTTGGGCGATAGTAAGAATATTCGATGTTGGCGACTTCTTCGGCGGTGCCGAAGAACCCAGGCCGTTCCCAGCCCGCCGTTTCGGTCATGAACGCACCCGCCGCGACCAGCCGGTCATGGAAGGGCGAGCGCCGCACGCCGCGCGCGGAGACGAACTGCCGGCCCGGCCAATGCATATCGAAATTGAGGCCCAGGGTCTCCACGGTACGATGCTCTAGGTACTTGCGGTTTCGCTGGAAGCTTTGTGTGCGACGCACATCAACATCAATCAGTTCGACCGGCGGCCGACCATCGCGGATCCAGGAAGCAAGCGACTTTCCCACCCCGCCCGACGACAGGATACCGAGCGAATTGAAACCGGTGGCGCAGTACAGGCCAGAAACTTCAGCCGTCTCGCCGAGCAGATAACGGCCGTCCGCGGTGAAGCTTTCGGGTCCGTTGAAAAACAGCTGCATGCCAGTTTGCGCCAGCAGCGGCACGCGACCGGCCGCGGTCTCCAAATGCGGCGCGATGTGGTCGATGTCGTCTGGAAGCGCGTCGAAGCAGAAGTCCCTCGAGATGCCGTTTTGACCCCATGGTTTTGCAACCGGCTCAAAAAAGCCAACGAGCAGCTTTCCGGCATCTTCCTTATAGTATGTCCACTCGTCGCCGAGGAACATAACGGGAAGATTGCGTGGCAGATCGGGAATTGCCTCGGTGACCACGTAAAAGTGCTCAGCCGCGTGGAGCGGTATGGTTACCCCGATCTCGGCAGCCAGATCGCGCGACCACATTCCGCCGCAGATCACCACGGTGCGCGCATCGATCCTGCCGTGCTCCGTCATTACCCCCACAGCACGGCTATTCTCAACGAGGATGCGTGTGACCGGCAGGTTCTCGATGATACGCACGCCTCCGCTGCGGGCGCCTTTCGCGTAAGCCATCGTCACATCGGCCGGGTTGACCTGGCCATCGTGCGGGAACCAGAAACCGCCGACGATCCCCTCGATGTTGACGGGAGCCCAACGTTCCTTGATTTCGCCTGTTGTCACCGCTTCGACCGGCAAGCCGAAATTGCGGCCCATGGAAGCGCCCCGGGCAAGTTCTTCATAGCGTGCGGAGGTCGTGGCAACGCGCAGGGAACCGTTTCGCTTGAAGCCGGTTGCCTGACCGGTCTCTTCCTCAAGATGAGCGAACAGTTCGCCAGTGTACTTCGCCAGTTCGGTCATGCGTTGCGTTGCGCGCAGCTGAGTGACCAAGCCTGCAGCATGCCAAGTGGTGCCGCACGTCAATTGACGGCGCTCGCAAAGCACCACATCCGTGATGCCGAGCTTTGTAAGGTGATAGGCGATCGAGCACCCGGCGACCCCACCGCCAACGATCACGACGTCAGCCTTGGAAGGAATATTCATGACTCATGCCCTTGATTTTGTCGTTCGGCCCGGCGGTCCAGCAGGCACCAACAATGCGAGTGTCAGATGATCGAGCCACCATTCACGCCGATGATCTGGCCGGTGACATAGCTTGCGTCGTCGGAGAGAAGGAATGCGATCACGGAAGCGATTTCCGATGGGTCCCCCTCCCGGCGCATTGGGATGTTCTGCAGCCAGCTTTTGCGGACATCGTCCGGAACCGCTTCGACCATCGCCGTCGTCACTGTTCCGGGTGCGACCGCGTTTACCCGCACGCGATGGCGCGCGTGCTCGAAGGCTACGGTACGGGTCAGACCCACAAGTCCAGACTTGGCCGACGAATAGTTGGACTGTCCGAACGCCCCCCACCGTGCTTCCGACGAAAGATTGACAATGGATCCGCCCTTGGCGGTCATGTGGGGAACCGCAATTTGGCAGCCCAGCCAAGGTCCTCGCAGATTGACATCGATCACGTCATTCCAGTCCGCATCTTTCATCTTTAGAAGCGAGCTGTCGCGCGTCATGCCTGCGTTGTTGACGAGCCCGTCTATGCCACCGAACGCGTCGACCACACGCCCGATGCATTCACTCCAGCTTTCACGGCTTGTCACGTCCAGTGACAACGCCAGGCCCCGGCCGCCTGCAGCCGAAATTGTTTCGGCCACCTGCTCAGCGCCCGCAAAATTGCGGTCCGACACCGCCACGACCATCCCCTCTTGTGCGAGGCGTTGCGCAGTGGCTCTGCCGATGCCTTGTGCCGCGCCCGTGACGACGACGACTTTGTCTTTCAGGCCACGCATCACGCTGCTCCACCAATCAGGTATCTGTTGTATCCGGACTGCACGGTCTCGCCTTTTTGATTGGTCACCGTGACTTCAACTTCGACGACACCTTTCGACGGGTCCTTAGATGTCGGCTTCTTGGAAGCCACACGGTAGTTCTGCTGGATCCGATCGCCCGGCAACACCGGCAGAAGCATCTTTCGTTGCGTCTCCAGGAAAGCGAGGATCTTCCAACTGTCCAACTCTCCGCAGCGCAGTCCTTCACCGATGGCGTGAACCAAAAGTCCGTGCGCGATGCGGGTTGGATATGGGGTGTTCGAGCGAACCCATTGCTCGTCCATGTGGAGAGAATTGAAGTCGCCTGTGACCCCGGCGAAGTTGACGATATCGGCTTCGCATACCGTGCGGCCTACGGATCCGTATTCGGTACCGACCTCGATCCTGTCGAATGTGATTTCCATACTAGACCTTTGTGAAGCAGGGCATGATCAGCCCAGGGTGAATTTCGCGGAAAACAACCGTGAGGTTCATGTCGCAGCGGAGTTCCTCCTCTGGAACATCCACGATCCAGGACGTCATGCGTGGCCCTTCGGCCAATTCGACGACGGCCAGGGTGAAGGGAACGTAGCTGGCGAACTGTGGATGAACGGAGCGCTTCACGATCGTATAGGAGTAAAGCGTCGCCGCGCCCGACGCCTTGACCCATTCGGGCTCCCGGTCGGGAGCACCAACGACGTGGGCGCGTGGATAATACTGAAAGCGTCCACTGGCCGGATCGCGTTGCAGGAGGAGCGTGCCGTTCCTCGCGGCGTCGAACCAGACTGTGGACACAGCGTCCTGGACGGGAAGGATCGAATCCAGTTCGGTCATGCTGCGTTCCCCAAGATCAGCGTGGCGGTGGCGGAGAGCCAGCCACCGGTTCCGTTGACGAGGCAAAGTTCGGGCGAACGAAGTTGCAGTCCGGGGCTTTCACCTCTCAGCTGGCGCACCGCTTCGATCACGGCATACATGCCGCGACGCCCGGAATGGTTGGACGAAAGACCGCCGCCGTCCGTATTGATCGGTAGGCGCCCCTCGGGGCCGAGCTGGCCGCTGGCGACAAAATCGCCAATCTCGCCGCGTTTGACAAATCCGAGGGCCTCCAGCGTCAATGCCACGGTGATCGTGAAGGAGTCGTAGATCTGGGCGACACGGATATCCTCCGGCCCCAGTCCAGCGCTGGCAAAGGCGCGGCGACCGGAGTACTCGGCGGCCGTGGTTGTAAGGTCGGCCATCTGGTTTATCTGCCCGTGGCTAATTGCTTCGCCAAAACCGAGAACCGCAGGGCCACTGCGTCGTGTATCTCGCGCTTGTTCGCGCGATGTCACGATGATAGCACCGCCGGAATCGCTGACCACGCAGCAATCGAGCTTGTGCAGGGGTGTGGAAATCACGGGCGACGACAAAACGTCGTCGACGCTGATCAAGTCGCGATACATGGCATGCGGATTGCGGTTGGCGTATGCCCGCATCTGCACCGCAATTTGCGCCAATTGCTCCGGCTTTAATCCGAACTGGTGCATGTAGCGGGTCGCCGCAAGCGCATAGGCCGAGATCGTCGACACGCCGTACGGGACCTCATATTGGCCTGGACCCGTGGGGCCTGTATTGAAGTCGCTAGCCGGCAGGCGCCAAGATCTTCCTGAGGCGGCGTAGCTGATGACGGCCACCTTGCAGAGGCCGGCCCGGATGGCAGCAACGGCGTTGCCGACGTGGCTCAGCGTCATTGCTCCTCCGATGTCGGTGCTGCACAGCCACGAGGGGCGTAGACCGACATATTCCGCGACCTCGACGGCGGATAGCTGCCAGCCAGCTTCGGCTGGAAACGAAGCGGCCGTAGCAAAGCCATCGACATCGGCGACGGTCAGGCCCGCATCCGCCAGCGCTCCTGCGATCACCTCCGCGTGGATCTGGAACGGATGGATGTCGGGTGCTTTTCGCCGTGGCGATTCATACGCACCGACAATGCAGGCAGAGCCGCTTGGAAAACTGTCGTTTGCGCTCATTCGAGTTCCTTTCTTTTCAGCCGGCTTTTCTGGCGAACCGAACGCCGTAAATCAGCGCGCCGACAAGAACCGGGGCGGTAACAATCGCCGCGACGGCCGATACAGCCGGCGTGATGCCGCTGCGCAGCAGCGAATAGATGGTGACCGGCAAAGTCTTGTCGAAACTGGTCTGGAACATCGCGATGACCGCTTCGTCCCAGGAGGTCACGAAGGAGATGATCAAGGAGCCGATGATGGACGGAATGATGCTTGGAACCACGATCGACCAGAAAGCCTTGATGTTCCCAGCACCCATGGTCCACGACGCCTGCTCCATGGACACGTCGACAAAGGACAAGGCGTTGGCCAGCACCAAAAACGTAAGCGGAATGCACAGCACAGCATGTGCGAGAACGAGTCCTGCATCAGTGCCAATGAGCCCCAGCCGGCCCTGAACGTCGAAGATGCCGATCGCGAGGAGGATCACAGGCACGATCAGCGGCGCGATCGCGACGACCTGGATCACGCCTTGCCAGAAACTGGAGCCCAAGCGCGAACCGGCGCGCGCCAGTGCCAAGCCGCACAAAGTCGATACCACAGCGGTAGCCAGGCCAACCCGCACGCTTTTCAAGAATGCTTCGATCCAAGTGTCGGATGTCACGACTTCGGCGAACCATTTCCAGGTAAATCCGACAGGCGGAAAGCGAATCTGCGTGGTTTCGGTAAAGGCTGTCGGGATGACAATCAGAAGCGGCAAGATCAGAATGACCATAACGGCGGCGAGGGCCACTACGCAAAGCGCCGTGGTCGCAGTAAGCCTAAGTGGCTCATCTGCCGCAGCACCGCGCGTGCCGGACTGTACGGGCGTCAATATTCCCTTCCCGCCGACGCGCAACGCGACCAGATAGCCTAGCGTGGAAACGAGCAGCAGAACTACCCCCATCGCGGCGGCCTTGCCCCACTGATAAATCTGGATTTGCTGTTGGATGAAGATGGGGATCGTTAGGTTGTGCGGCCCGCCAAGAATCGCCGGGGTGAGAAAAAAACCCAGCGCCAGTACGAACACCAGCACCGTCCCACTCAGCAATGTCGGTCGTATCTGAGGGAAATAGACATCTAGGAAAACGCTGCGCTCCGCTGCGCCCATGGTGCGAGCGGCCGTCAGGAGCGACACGTCAATCGATCGCATGGCAGAGACCAGCACCAGTATCAAATACGGGAGCAAATACGCGACCATGCCGGTGATGGTGGCAAAGGTGTTGTAAAGGAGCGGCAGCGGGCCAAGGTCGAAGACGGCAAGGCCGGCGTTGACGATTCCCTGCTGCCCCAGGATTGTCGTAAACGCAAAGAGCCTGACGATGATCGATACCCAAAACGGCATCAAGATCACGACCATCATGAGGGATGACATCTGACGCGACATGCGCGAAATGAGGTAGGCGGTTGGGAACGCCAAGATGACGGTGATCACCGTCGCCACGATCGCGAGCATCAGACTTTCCAATACGACCTGCCGGAGCAGATCGTCCTTCGCGATCGCTATATAGTTGCCCCAATAAATGCTGTCGAAGACGGCCCGCCCACGCTGGTTGAGGCTGCGCAGCAGGATGCTGTAGAGCGGCCAGAACAGCATCAGGCCAAACAGCACAGCTGCCGGCGCCACCAAAGCGAGGCGTCCAGTGCGGACGGCAAGGCGCCCGCTAACGACTGCGGCTGTGGTCGTCATGAGGCGGGACTGGTGGCTGGGCGGCCGTAGAACAACTTGACGAGCCGGGCCAAGTGACCGCGGGTGTGACGGGGATCGATCATTTCTTCAGCGGAGAAATTCTCGATCGCGCGCCAAACGGAAGCCTGCGCTTCAAAACGCTTGGTGAGCTTCTCTTTCAACGCGGGTCGGTCCTGGGGGGAAACGGCGTCCAAATCAGCACGGAATGCGGCTTCGACTCCGCCCTCGATCGGCATGTCGCCCCAAGCGGCACTTGGCCAGCTCAAGCGTAGGCTCATGGGGTTGGCACTGCCGGTGGCCACACCGCCGAGACCATAGGAGCGACGAACCTGAATTGTGTAGACGGGGACCTCGGCCTTCTGGATCGCGCGCAGCGCCATTGCACCAAACCTGAGGACGCCCGCTTCTTCCGCCTTCGGGCCGACCAGAAAGCCCGGCACATCCGCGAGGTACGCAATCGGAATGTGGAAACGGTCGCATAACTCGACAAATTTCGTTTGCTTGAGCGACGAGGACACATCAAGCGAGCCGGCGAGGAACCGATTGTCCGAAGCAATCAAACCAACCACATGCCCCTCGATACGCCCGAGACCGGTGCGCACTGACCGGCCATAATCGGGCGCTATCTCGAAGAAACTGTCGGTGTCTGCCACGCAGCGCAACAATGCCTGCGCATCATAAATACGCCGGGCACTGGGAGGGACGATCGCCAGAATCTCCTCTTGGTCATTAGCCGCCCAGGTCGGCAGGACAGAAGGACGATCACTCACATTGTTGGGGAGATAGGAAAAGACCCGCCGCAACATGGCCAGGGCATCGTCTTCGTTCGCGGCCTGATTGTCGATAATGCCTGAGGTGCGTACATGCACGTCGACGCCGCCCAGGGCAAACTTGTCGATCTCAAGCCCCAGCGCCTGCTTGACCACTGGCGGCCCGCCCGCAAACAGGCAGCCGTTATCCTTGGTCATCACCGAAAAATGCGACATGTGGGCACGCGCGGCCGAACTGCCCGCGGTGGGTCCGAGGACGGCGGTGAGAACCGGCACATGCTCCATGATATCGAACATGGGATAAGTCGGTTTGGCTGCCTGCAGTTCAGGATAGCCGATCGCCTCCTGCAGGATTACGGATCCGCCCACGCCGTTGATCAGCAACACCAGGGGAATCCGATAGCCGAGTGCGAATTCTTCGATGAAACCCGTCCAACCGCCCTTGTAGCGCGGCAGGTGGACGCCAACCCCTCCCCCCTCGACGCTGTAGTCCTCGGCCCCAATGGCGGCCGGACGCCCGTCGATTTCACAGAGCCCGCAGACGAAGGTCGACGCCAGCAATGACCCGTCTTTCGTCGGGGTGGTCACAAAAGTCCCAATCTCCAGGAAGCTCCCGTCATCGGCCAGCTTCAGGATGCGTTCACGCGCGGTCGATCGACCGTGCTTGTGCTCGCGTGCGACACGGTCAGGGCCACCTGACGCCATGGCGACGAGCCTGCGGCGCTCCAGTTCTTCGAGTAGCGGCGCCCATTCAGGATGCGGAAGGTTGGCCATTGATCATGCTCCTACGCTGTCGGAAAGCATCGTCGCACACAGGCGCGCGAGTTCGGCCTTGTCGATCTTGGTCGCGTTGCGGACCGGAAAAGCGTCCATGAAAAACATGTGACGCGGCTTCTTGTATGAGGCGAGCCGCTGCAGCGCGAGACTGAGGATTTCGTCTTTTCCAGCGACCTCTCCCTTGCGCATCATCACGCAGGCGCACACGGCTTCGCCGAACTCAGGATCAGGCACGCCGACGACTGCGACATCGAGAACTGCGGGATGCTGGCGCAACGCGTTCTCGATCTCGGCCGGGTAAATATTTTGACCTTTGGAGATGATCAGGTCCTTGGTGCGACCGACAATGTAAATCCAGCCCCCCTCGTCCATGCGGGCTAGATCGCCGATCTTGAGCCAACCATTCTTGACCGTTTCAGCGTCGAGCTGAGGGCTTTGCCAATAGTTCGTCATCACCGAGGGGCCCGCCGTCCAGACCTCACCGACTTCTCCGACCGGCACAGCAACCCCTTCTTGATCGAGAAGACGGATCGACTGTCCCGGCGCGACCCTGCCGACCGAGCCGGGATGGTTTTCGATGTCATCGCCTTCGATGAGCGTCGCCATGCCGGATTCGGTCGAGCCGTATGAGATCGTCAGGCTGATATGCGGCCAGCGCCGACGGACTTCAGCCATCAGCGCGGGCGGACAATTCTCGCCCCCGGTGTACCACCACAACATGGTATCGAGAGGCACGCGCTCCTCATTGTCCGCGGCAATTAGATCGCGAAACATCGAAGGAAACATCAGCACATGGCTCACCCGCCACTGCTTGATGAAATCGATCAGACGCCCGGCACTCCAACCGCGGCTGGGCATGATCGCCACCGTGCCACCCACGAAAAAGGTGGGTATGGAACTCTCGTTCATCGCCGCCGTGTTGAACATTGGCGCGTTGAGCAGCATCACAGATTTGTGGTCGAGGCGGCGGAACTGCGTGACCTGCTGCATGGCGCACCACACGATCGCCTGAGACCGCATGGCGACGCCTTTCGGGCGCCCGGTTGTGCCCGATGTGTAAAGGATCATATGCACATCATTCGGGATGGGGGCCCCAATCGGTGGGGTTGTCGTCGCCAGGCCTTCAAACCCGGCTCCTCCAGCATCAGTCTCCAGCATGATGATGCGAGGTCGCCGCTCGAGGGAGGGCAACGCGCCTTCGAGCGAGGCCATCAAATCAGCTTCGGTGAAGACCACGGTCGCTTCGCAGTCGTTAAGGATCGACGCGATCTCGGGAGAGGTCAGCCGGAAGCTGACTGGAACGAAAGTCAGCCCTGCGTAGGCGCAGGCAAAATAAAGCTCAAATGTCTCGCCCCGGTTGAACAGCAGGGTCGCCACCCGATCGCCGGTCTGCAGACCCATCTCGCGCAGCGCCCCGGCAAGCCTAAGAGCCCGTTCCCGCAACTGGCCATATGTCCGGAAGCCATTTTCCCATACCAGCGCAATTTTGCCGGGGTGCTGCAATGCTTGCGGGCCGTAATCGCCAAGGATTGACGATACACAGCCGAGCGCACCCAGATTGGAGCTGACCATAGTGTTGCTTCCATAAAGTTTAGACGAGTGGCCTAGCCAGTCGCGCGAATTTCTTCTGCCGAGGGCAGACCGGTAGCGGCGCCAGAAGCCGCAACTGTTGTGAGGCGTCGGATCCAGAAACGCACCGGCGATTGCTCGCGCAATCGGGCCATCACATCCTCGTCGAGAAGAGCATGCAGGCTAAGACCGTCTGCCAGTCCGACAAGGTCCGTCGCTATTGCCTTGCGGTCGATATCGTCTGGAAGATCGCCATGTTCTTGAGCCCGGCGCAAGGCCGTAGCGACTGACTTGCGCCAGCCCACTAGGTAGGACTCGACCTCCTCACGCAACCCCTTATCTGTTATCGCTTCCACGAAGAAGAAGAAGAAGATCCGGCTCAGCGCCAGTCGACGGCTATCCAGCGGAACACTGCCCTCAAGGATTTGCTCGAGCGCCTGCAGGCCATCGAGCGTCGTGAGGACGCGTGTATTGTGCTCCGCCAGAATTTCCGCCGCGCGGCGCAAGCCGCCGAGCAATAGGTCCTGGCGTCCATGGAAATAATGACCAATGACGCCAGTCGACCAGCCTGAGCGTTCCGCCACAGCACGGATCGTGACGCCCGCCATCCCGGACTCGGCCACGATATCCAGAAGGACATCGCAGATCTGGCGTCGCCGTTCGTTGTGGTCCACAATCCGTGGCATGATGTAGAGGCCCTCCCTTGGGATCAGTTCAGGGCGACCCAACGATTGAACCGATCAACTACGTCTGGAAGATTCTTCGCGTAGTAGTCGGCATTCTCCAGGATCGCCTTCTTGGCATTGTCGCCCGCCACGATCCACGCTGCAACGTCTTCGCCGTAGTCGGACGGCGACAGGCCGGCGATGCCCGTTGCGTAGGTGATTTTCTTCACCAGAGCCTTCTGGCCTTCCGTATCGCCGATGAAGTGAGCAATCATTGCCTGTCCCGCGATGGCGTTGGGAGCGCCCTTGGGCACAGCATAAACAGCGGAGGAATAGAGCGAGTCCTGCCAGGCGATCGCCAGTGGCGATTTGTCGTTCTTCACGGCATTGTAGACGCGACCGCTCCAGGCTACGCCGATCGAGCACTCACCGCTCGACAAGAGACGGATCGCATCGTCGCCATTGCTCCACCAAAGGATGTCTGACTTGATTGAATCGAGTTTGGCGAAGGCCTTGTCGAGATCAAGTGGATAAAGCTTTTCGCGCGAAACGCCGTCGGCCAGAAGCGCGGACTCAAGCACCGCTCCGAATTGCGGGTACTTGAACATGCAGCGCTTTCCCGGAAACTTGGCAAGGTCATACAGGTCACGCAGGCTTGTCGGCGCACTAGCTGCGGAAAACCTCTCGGTATTGTAGGTCAGCACAATGCCGTAACGCATCACGTCAACGCCGTAATCGTCGTAAGCGCCCTTATCCAGCTTGGAGAAGTCCACAATGGAGGGATCGAGCTTCTCAACGTAACCGGCATCGCGGGCGCGGATGAAATCGCCCTTGGTCGGGAACTCAATCAAGCTCCAGGGAATCTGAGCGCCGGAATCCTCTGCAGCGAAGAACTTCGTCGTATCGGCATTGAAGTCCGACTTGATTGTAATCCCGGTCTCGGCGGCGAAGTTCTTGTTCGTAGTCTCGTCGCGGGCCCGGGTTGTCGCACCCCCAGATGCGTCATGCCAGACCAGCTCACCCTTGACCTTGTCGCGCAGATCCTTGGGTAAAACGTCTGCCGCAAGTGCAACCGACTGTGCTCCAACGCTGCAAAGCAGCGCGCATGCAAGTGCCTTAAGCGATGTCATGCCATTCCCCTTCGTTGTTTTATTACAACTGTTATATTAAAAACACCGCGGCGGAGGCTTCGTCAAGCCGAAAATCATGATTATTGACACAGTTGACCGAGTCGGCTTGATTTTGCGAAGGGACGGGCGCTATGATCGCTAGTCGGACGCGCCCAAGCCGAACTTATTTTGGACAACCGTTATAAATGGATCGTATGCGAGTTCCCCAGACCGTTGACCCCGCAAGATCGCCGACCACCGCGAACAGCATCACGATTGATGGGCTTGAATTGATCTTCCCAAACGGCTTCGTCGGCCTAAAGTCCACGAGGTTGGACGTGGCAGGCGGCCAGTTTTGCACCCTGCTCGGGCCTTCCGGCTCGGGGAAGACTACACTCCTGCGCGCGCTCGCCGGTTTGATCGCTCCTACCCGGGGACATATTCTTATTGGCGATACCGACGTCACGGCGTTGCCGGTCCAGGCGCGCAACATCGGGTTCGTGTTTCAAAACTACGCGCTCTTTCCGCACATGAATGTCGCAGAAAACATCGCTTATCCCTTGAAACTGCACAACTGGAGCGCCGCTGACCGGGAGGCCCGCGTCAAGGAGATCCTCAACCTCATCGAGTTGCCCCATGCCGCCGGGCATACTATCGGTCAACTGAGTGGCGGCCAGCAGCAGCGGGTGGCGATTGGGCGCGCATTGGCCTATCGTCCCTCGCTTCTGCTTCTTGACGAGCCCATGGGTGCATTGGACCGCCGCCTGCGGCAGCAACTCGGAGCAGATCTTCGCGAACTGCAGCAGCGAACTGGCATCACCGCGGTCTACGTGACGCATGATCAGGAGGAAGCTTTCATTCTCTCCGACAAGATTGCCGTCATGTCGCACGGCGAGATTTTGCAATACTCGACGCCAAGCGATCTGTATTCACGACCGCGATCGCGGTTCGTCGCGAGGTTCCTGGGTGAAGCGAATTTGATCGATGTCCAGTCGATGCAAGACAATATCGCCCTGACTGCCTATGGCCCGGTAAGCCTCAGCCAGACCGCCGAGCGCGGGAAAACTTCCAGCCCGGCGCTTTTGGTGCGACCAGAGGACATCCTCTTTAATCCGGGCCGGACGGCTGACGCGGCGCTCGCGCGACCCCTAAAAGTCAACGTATGTCGGACTCTCTTTCTAGGCAGCAGATGCCTTGTGACAGTCCTGGCGCCGGATGACAGCGAGATCTTGGTCGAGTGCAACAAGTCCGACGTCCCGAAAGCAGGCGACGATGTGTCGATTACGTGGGACCGCTCGGCTACTGTTCTTCTCGACAGCTGACGAACTCGATAGGCCGACACAATGAAGAAAATCCTGATCGCCAATCGTGGAGAAATCGCACTTCGTATCGTGCGCGCCTGCAAGGATGCCGGCTACATTTCAGTTGCCATTGCTTCGGAGGCCGATCGCCAGGCTATGCATGTCCGAAGTGCTGACGAATCCCATATCCTGAAAGGCACCGCCCCGCGCGAGACGTATCTGAACCAGGCGGCAATTCTTGCCGTCGCGGCACGTGTCGGGGCCGATGCCGTGCATCCGGGCTATGGACTACTCTCAGAAAACGAAACATTCGCCGCAGCCGTGCTGGCGGCTGGTCTGACCTGGATCGGGCCTTCGCCTGAGGCGATCGCACAATTGGGTGACAAGGTGGCGGCTCGCGCGATTGCCCGACGCGCCGGAGCGCCGTTGCTTCCTTCCTGGGAGGGCGATGACCTGACCACCGAGAAAGCGCGCGTGTTCGTCGAGGAGCACGGCCTGCCGGTGATCGTTAAGGCGCAGAATGGCGGCGGCGGACGGGGGATGCGGATCGTTCGCCAGGACGCTGACCTTGAAGCGCAGATCGCCGCCGCGCGCCGCGAAGCCGAACTCGCTTTCGGGCGTCCCGAATGCTTTATCGAGCGGTACGTCGAGCACGCCCGACATGTCGAAACGCAATGCCTGGCAGATGCTTACGGTCGGGTGGTCGTTGTATCGACGCGAGATTGTACTCTGCAACGGCGACATCAAAAGCTGGTGGAGGAAGCCCCGGCTCCCTTCCTCGATCCGGGGCAAATCGCGCGGCTGACAGAGGCTTCCGTGGCCGTCCTTTCAGCGGTCGGATATCAAGGCGCCGCAACCTGCGAGTTTCTTCTGACCGGCGACGGCGACATTTTCTTCCTAGAGGTAAATACACGAATTCAAGTCGAACACCCGGTGACGGAGGAAGTGACAGGGGTCGACCTCATTCGTGAGATGTTCAGGATCGCCGAGGGCGACCGCTTGCCGGAGAGCTTCCCTGCGGCACGCGGGCACGCAATCGAGTTTCGTATCAATGCCGAAGATCCGTGGTCCGATTTTCGCCCGGCTCCCGGCCACATCGATAGGATGCATCTCCCAGCCGGACCAGGCGTTCGCACTGATTTCGGCTATGCCGGTGGCGACACGGTACCGCCCTACTATGATTCGATGATCGGCAAGGTGATTGTTGCCGGCCGAGATCGGCCGGAAGCCTTGGCCCGAGCCCGACGTGCGATGGGAGAGTTGCAGATTGCCGGCGTTAAGACGATCGCCCCCCTTCATCGGGCCATCCTGATTTCCCCCGAATTTTGTGCACTTCACGCCGAAGGTTTCGCAATACACACCCGTTGGATAGACGCCGAATTGGAACGACTGGCGCAGACAGCGAAGTCATTTGTTGCGGAAGGCGCGGCGCCTGAAGTTCGACTTGCGGACGTCGTTTCGTTCGAACAGGAGCCATCTCCTTCACCGGCAACGGAGCCGCCGCCTTACCGCGTAGGCATCAAGGCACCGCTGTCGGGAGTCATAATGGAGGTGTGTGTGAAAGAAGGAGACGCCATCGGCCAAGGCGACACGGTCGCCATCATGGAGGCTATGAAAATGGAGCAGCCCGTCGTGGCCGAAGTCGCCGGCGTCGTCGCCAAGATAAATGTCGCGCAAGGGTCATTCATTGAAATGGACGCCGATATTATGGGTGTCAACTGACAGTGCCTGTCGCTACGTTCAGTGCGGGGGCTCATGACGAGACGCCACAGGCAAACGCGTTGCTGACCTTGGAAACCACCGTCGATCCGATTTGGATCGACTACAACGGTCATATGACGGAATGGCAGTACTACAAGGTTCTGGCGGACGCAGGTGAGAACCTCCTGAGGGCTGTCGGTTTCACCGAGGACTACCGCCTGCAAGGCTACAGCTTCTTTTCGGTGCACGGCGTGATGCGCAATCTCAAGGAATGCCGCGTTGGAACGCCATTGTGCGTATTTTCCGAAATGATCGGATATGATCCTGTCCGCCTGCACATCTACCAATACGTCGTCGATCGCAGTCGCGATGTGACGGTGGCGACGGGAGAGCACTTGATGCTGCACGTCGATACTTCACGGCGAAAGAGGACCCCCATAAACTCCTATATGTCGGACTGCCTTGAAGGCGCCCTTCGCAGATGGAAGCCAATCCTGCGGCCCAAAGGCTTGGGCGCGCAGTTGAGCGGCGTTGATACGTGAACGATTTGGATCGAAGGAAGCGCGTCAGCAGCCTTGCACCGTCCAAAGACAGTGAGGAAAATTGTGTCGATACCTTCACCGTTTATCTCCGAACCCATCCAGATCCAAAGCGACTGGTGTGACGCCGCCGGCCGGCTTACCCTTGCTTACTATGGCATTGTTTTTGACCGTGGCGCGGAGGGCGCCTTCGAATTGATGGGAATGGGTTCAGCCTATACTGAACTACGCAGACTCTCGTACTATACGGCGGAAGCGCATGCTTGCTTCATTCGTCCCCTGCACACCGGCGACCAGGTGGTGGTCAACCTTCAGATTATCGATCGTGACGAAAAGAGAATACGATCGTACCAAGAGATCCACCATGTAGATGGATGGCTGGCGGCCACGACGGAAATCCTGTCGCTACATGTCGACCTGAGTGGACCGAAAGCGGTTCCCTTTCCGCAAGACGTCAAAGAAAAGCTGGACGCCATGACTGCCGTCCACGCAACATTACCGATTCCGGAACGAGCCGGCAGAAACATCGATCTCGCCTATAGTGATCAGCAATGACGAAAAGCTTGCACCGCAGGGGATCAACATCAAAACTGAAATGAGAAGCGGCGGCACATTCCGCAATTAACTGCTCCCAAGCCAGGCGACAGCGCCGAAAAAGGGCCCTCGAGCAGGATCGCGTTGAGAACCTGGCGCTGTGCCACCAACGGCCAGCCCTAAAAATCCACCTCAATGGCAACGCCCGTCAAGATTGCCCTGTCTACGGCTGCAGAGGCGACAGCCAGGTCTTGCAGCCCCACGCCGGTTCCATCAAACAGAGTAATCTCTTCGGCATCGGTGCGACCGAAATGATCGCCACGAATGACGGCGCCGATCTCGGTAATGTCGGCGGGTCGGATAAGCCGTTGCTCGACAGCATGCTGCGCCTCGCCAATTGTGGCGGCCTGCGTAATCTCGTCCGCAAAAACGGTGGCGATGGCGAGGAGTTCGGGCTCCACTTCCTGTTTACCCTTTGTGTCCGTTCCCATGCAGGCAATATGAGTGCCCGGTCGCACCTGGGACGCCTTAAGGATTGCCTTGAAGGACGACGTGATCGTTATGATCACATCGGCCTGCTGGCCAAGTTGGTCAAGACCGACAGACTCGAATGGAAGGTCTCTTTCGTTTGCTACCTGTTCCAGGCGGACGAGCATTGTCGGATCGATGTTCCAAGCGACAATCTTTTCGAACGGCCGCTGATCCAGAGCAGCCCTGAGTTGGAAAGTCGACTGATGGCCGGCGCCGATTATGCCAATCACTTTCGATTTGGGGCGTGCCAGATACTTTATCGAAATTGCTGAAGCAGCGGCAGTCCGCATGGCGGTCAGGAGATTGCCGCCCACGGCGGCGCGGCAGCGGCCGCTGTCTGCGTCAAAGAGAAAGACGGTCGATTGATGGTTTGACAGGCCACGCCGGGTATTGCTCGGCCAGAACCCTCCCGACTTCAGCCCGAGGATAAGCCTCTCACGGTCAAACCCCGATTTGAAGCCGTACAGCGCGTCGGCGTGGCCAATTGCTTCCCGTATAACGGGGAAATTGTAAGCCGACTTACTTGCCATGGAAGCAAATACGTTTTCGACCGCCACTTGGCAGTCGGTGGGAGAAACAAGCCCCGCGATTTCGTGTTCAGGAACGATTATCATGGCTTCGTCCGAGCTACCGTGTTGGTAGGCGGCCTGGCCGTACCCGCAAATCCCTGCCCAGGACGTTCGGCCGACATGCTTCCTGGCGCCATATCTGAGTTCCACGGCAATTTTTCGAGGTCAACGTTCCCGCCGGTGAGGATGACACCGACCCGCTTGCCGGCAAAGGCTTCGGGGTGTTTCAGAATCGTCGCCAGCGGAACGGCACTTGAGGGCTCGATTACGATCTTAAGACGCTTCCAGATCAGTTTCATGGCATCGACAATCTCTTGTTCGGATGCGGTGTGAACATCGCTGACGTATTTATTGACGAAATGCCAGGTGAGTTCCTTGAGGGGGACTTTGAGCCCGTCCGCTACCGTGTCGGGCGCGTCGTCAGCGATTATGTATCCAGCCTTGAAGCTTCGGAACGCGTCATCGGCCTGCTCCGGTTCGGCAGCATAGGTTTTCACATGCGGCGCGAGGCCTGACAGCGTCAGGCAAGTTCCCGACACCATTCCGCCTCCGCCGATGGGCGCGACCACTGCGTCCAGCCCTTCGACCTGCTCGATCAGCTCGGCCGCGCATGTCGCCTGCCCAGCGATCACACGAAGGTCGTTGTAGGGATGGACGAATTCGGCACCCGTCTCTGCGACCACATCGGCAAAGACCGCCTCGCGGCTGGAGGTCGATGGCTCGCATTCCACCACATGACCTCCGTAGCCCTTGACGGCATCCTTCTTGGCCTGTGGCGCGGTGCGGGGCATGACCACGGTGCAGGGTATGCCCCGACGACCGGCGGCATAAGACAGGCATGTCCCGTGATTGCCGCTGGAATGCGTTGCGACCCCTTTCTTTGCCTGTGCTTCCGATAGCCCGAAGACGGCATTTGAAGCACCGCGCGCCTTGAATGCCCCGGCTTTCTGGAGGTTCTCGCATTTGAAGTAGAGCTGCGCCCCGGTCATCTCGTTGAGCATACGCGAGGTCAAAACCGGGGTGCGGTGAATATGCGGGGAAATCCGCTCACGCGCCGACAACATGTCATCAAGCGTTGGGATGTACATCGTTGCATCCACGCTCAGGCAGCCTGCTGCTGCTGCCTGCCAGCGGTCCGGCGGTAGTGATCCTGCGCAGCAGCCACGCCTGATCCCAATTTCACCTTGATGCCAAGGTCGAGCATCGTCATTTCTGCCGTGGCAATTCCCGAGAGGGCCATCACATCGGTAAGGCTGCCCAAATGGCCGATACGGAAAACCTTGCCGGCAACATCGCCAAGTCCGGTTCCAAACGCGACGCCGTAGGTGTTGAGCGCGTGCGCCACGATTCCGTTTGCGTCAAAGCCTTCCGGCACACGGATCGCGCTGACCGTGTCGGAGTAGAGTTCGGGGCGCGCAGCGCAAAGGGGCAGCCCCCAGGCATCCACGGCTCTTCTAACCCCCTCCGCAATGCGCTGATGCCGCGCAAAGACGTTCTCGATACCCTCGTCCAAAAGGATCTCGGTTGCGACCTTCAGTCCATTCAGCAGCCCGACAGGCGGCGTATAGGGATAACCGTTGTTTGCGTATCCGTTGGCCATATCCCGGACATCGAAGAATGTCCGCGGCAGCTTGGCTGCGGCAACCGCCTCGAGCGCGAGAGGTGAAAAGGCGACGATCGCCAGGCCTGGCGGCAGCATGAAGCCTTTCTGGCTTCCTGTGACCGCAACATCGACCCTCCATTCGTCCATTCGAAAATCCATCGAGCCGACCGAACTTACGCCATCGACAAACAGCAGCGCTGGGTGTCGAGCCGCATCCATGGCCCGCCGAACCGCTGCGATGTCGGAGCGAACACCGGTCGCGGTCTCGTTGTGGGTGGCAAGAACCGCTCTGATACTGTGCCCCTTGTCAGCGGTCAGTATTTCCTCGTAACGGTCGGCGGAGACCCCCTCGCCCCATTCCTGCACCACCACCTCGACCTCGAGCCCATGGCGCTTGCACATGTCGATCCATTTATGACTGAACATGCCGTTGCGTGTGGCGAGAACCTTATCTCCGGGCGAAAGGGTGTTGCTGATGGCCGTCTCCCACCCGCCCGTGCCCGTTGATGGGAACACGAAGATCGCGGATCTTTCTGACTTGAGTATTTTCTTCACACCTTCCAAGGCCGGGTGCAGTATTTTGCCGAAGAGCGGACTGCGGTGATCGATGGTTGGCATGTCGACAGCCTTGCGCAGCACATCGGGTATGTTGGTTGGGCCGGGGATGAAGACTGGATTTTGGCTGAACATGGGCAGCATCCTTTGGAAAAATTGAGCTGAATTACTTCAGTTGGCGCCAGTCGCCACCTTGACCCTTCCAACCGACGACGCGACCGTTGAGCCGTTCGATTGTGTTGCGCATGCTCGTCACAAGCCCCGCCCACTCAGCCGCAGAAATGCCGTCCACCGCCGGTTCGGGTCCCATAAACATGCCGTCGACGCCTCCGAAGGACACGCACTGTTCGATGCATCTGCGCTCCAGTTCGCCGTCATGAAAGACTGAAGGGTTTTCGAGCACTGCCGATAGCGCCGCGATAAGCCCTGTGGCACCCCAGTTGGATACGTTTGAGACGATAAGATGATCAGCCGCTGTTGCCGCGGCAACACCTCCGCGTCCTGGATGCCCGCTGTCCCTGGCCTTGGGAGAGAACGTTCTGAGATCCTCAGCGATCACGCCCATGCCCAGTTCGTTTCCGCCGTCGCCAATGGCAATGAAGGGGACGCTTTGAGCTTTGGCGCGGCGAAAGAACTGATCGAGGTCAGCTACAAGACCGTCGAGAGGCCGGCCCCCGAGGCCATGATATAGACCTCGGTCGTTCTGGCCGGGTCGTTCAATCGAGATCACCAGCGACGGTTTCGTCACATCAAGCAAGGCATCCGTGATGGCCCTGCAACCGGCGTCGTCCTTCGGCACGCTGCGGATATACACCGGGCGGATGAAATCTATCGATTTGATTAGGCCATCGGCGGGAAATGGAAGCGGAGACAGTCCAGCACCGCGGCAGGTGCCGATCATCATTTCGACCCAGTCATTGTCGGTCAGGATCACGGTCTCGATACCGAACCCCAGAAACAGAGCGCGTGCGAGGAGAGCCGCTCCAACAGGACCATCGGTTTCCGGAACACCGGCGCCTTCAGGAAAACCTGTGGCGATAACGACCGGGCCTTTGTGTTCCTGGGTCCGGTCACAAATCAGCTTGGCGGCGTGCATGCACGCTGGACCTGGCTGGCGCTTCTGAAGCGCATCATGAAGCTTGCCGATCAACCCCACGCCGGTCAAGTCGAGAGTCATGAAATTTTCGATCGTCTGGGCGATTTTCTCCCAGCTTGGACTTGTTGGATCAAGCATAATTTGCTCCGGGGCCGTTGCTCAAGCTCAGCTTGAAAGTAAGATCTGTTGAAGTTGGGCATCCAATTTCGGGGAGCATGCGCCATGCTTGCGAGCACGACCGGCCAGCTCCCGAAGGGACAGGCTTTTAATCGTCAATATGCCTTGCCTCGCGCCGACACCGGCCACAATGTTTCGACCTTACCGCCGCGCACTCCTACGTACCAATCGTGAACATTGCAGGTTGGATCGCAGTGACCAGGGACCAGCCGCAGCTTGTCATTGACCTGGAGGATGCCGTTCGGATCGTCGATGACGCCATGTTCGTCGGTCGCCTTGACATACTTCACGTCGCTGCGGCCGTAAACAAAAGGCAATCCGGAGTCGACCGACTGCACTTTCAGCCCCGCGTCACAAATGGCTTTGTCCGGCTTGGAATGGCTCATGATGCTGGTCAGAATGAAAAGTGCGTTCTGCCACTCGCCCTGGTCGATCCGCTTTCCCCCTTGATCGAGAATCCGGCCGTAGTCAGCGTCCATGAAGGCATAACTGCCGCATTGAAGCTCATTGTAGACGCTGGAATTGCTCTCGAAATGATAGCTGCCGGTGCCGCCGCCACTGACAAGCTCAGGCTCTAGGGCAACGGCATTGAGAGCCTGGACGGCATCCCTGACTTGTGCGATCGCGATATCCAGCTTGGCCTGGCGGTCCTGGTACTTTTCGAGGTGCTGCATGGCCCCCTGATACGCTTGAATTCCCGTGAACTTGAGCCCGGAAGCAGCATTGATGGCTTTGGCAAGCTCGACAACGGCTGCGCTTGTCATGACGCCGCAACGCCCGGACCCGCAGTCGATCTCCACAAGGCATTCGATCAACGTGTTGTGCTTTCCAGCGGCAGCCGACAATTCACTGACATTCTGGAGATCGTCCACGCAAACGATTATCCGCGCACCGAACTTCGGCAGGCGCGCCAGTCGATCGATCTTCAGAGGATCGCGAACCTGGTTCGAAATCAGTACGTCCTTGATACCCGCACGGACAAAGACCTCGGCTTCGGACACCTTTTGACAGCAGACGCCGATGGCCCCGCCCAGTTCCTGCTGGAGGCGCAAGACGTCCACAGACTTGTGCATCTTGCCATGGGCCCGGTGTCGCATTTTATGCGCCTTGGCATAGTCGCCCATTTTCTTGATGTTGCGCTCGAGCGCGTCAAGATCGAGGATCAGGCATGGCGTCTGAATTTCATCGATGGCCATGCCTGGAACGGCAGGCACATCGAAACCGATTTCCATTTCCTTGAAGTTCGCTACCGCTGTCAATTCCTCAACCTCCCTAAAAACACACCAGCTGGCAGTTGCACCAGACAGGCTATTGGACCGGCTTGGTCGGGACTTGCGGCTCCTACCTCTTCTCAACGAGGCACGGAATCCGCGGTAGCCCTTGGCCCAAGGTCAGCCCAGCTCGATGGTTACGCTCGACTTGATCGAATTGGCGATGAAACAACCTTTGTGAGCGCGATGATGAAGGCGCTCCAACGCCGCCCGGTCAGGCTGTTTGTCAGAGCCAAAGGTGACATTGGGGTGGAGCGTGATCGACGACACCCATTGGGCACCTTCGGGGCTCTTGGAAACTTCGCCCACCGCTTCGTCTACATAGCTCGTTACCTTGTAGCCACTCCCCTCGCAGATCGCCAGGAAGTAGAGCATGTGACAGCTCGCCAATGCATTCACCAGTAATTGCTCCGGGTCAGCCAGCGTGGGCGTGCCGAGATATTCGGCAGCTGCGGACACCGGAATTGTCACCTGCGGGCTGATGATCGCATGGTGGTCTCGGCTGTATGTCGGCTGCTGGGGGTGCGGACTCGCAGCCCATTCAAGGCGAACGTTGTGTTTTGACATTTGGATATCCTTTCTTGGTCTGCGGTGGCAGTTATGTCTTCTGAAGTGCGGCGACCATGATCTCGGCGATTGCCAAGTCAGCATCGACAGGGCCGCCCGACACGCCGACACCGCCGATAACGGTCTTGGCGTCACGAACCGGCAAGCCGCCGCCGAAGACCACGAAGGGTCTCTTGCCGCCACATGCATCGAGACCATAGAGCGGGGCTCCCGGCTGGACGATCTCAAGCCAGTTTCCGGAAGGGGAGCGCAGCGCGAGCGCGGTGTAGGCCTTGCTTTGCGCAATCTCGACTGTTGAGAGCGCAGCATCGTCCACCCGCATGAACGCCAGCAAATTGCCGCCTTGATCGACGATCGCCAGAGAAGATGGCTCAGACAATTCCCTTGCCTTTGCCGCGCCGGCCTCAAGTGCCTGGAGCGCGGCTTCATGTGTAATCAGCTTGGTCATCATGATATCCTTGCTTTGGCGGTGCGCCTTAGTTGTAGATGCCGCCGTCGACATTGATTGCTTGCGCTGTCACGTAGGAGGATTCGTCCGAGGCGAGATAGACAAAGAGCGGTGCGACTTCCTTGGCGGTCGCCTGCCGGCCGAGCGGGATCATGGCCTTGGCAGCCGCTTCCTGTTTCTCCCGGCCACCCATGAAATTAATAGCGGGCTGGTTGAACGGTGTGTCGATCCAGCCTGGGCACACGGCATTGACGCGGATTCCTTCGGATGCCAGCTCGAGTGCGAGGGTTGTTGCCAATCCAATGACGGCGGCTTTGGACGATGAATAGGCTGTCAGGCCCGGTGCTCCTCGCTTGCCGGCCAGCGATGACATCATCACCACAGACGACTTACCGCCCTGCCTGAGGAAATTCAGCGATTCGCGCACAAAGACGAAGTTCGCCCTGACATTGATGGCGAAGACCCTGTCCCAGTCCGCAGTCGAAAAAGTCTCAGCTTTACCCGAAAGCTGAATGCCGGCATTGAGGCACAACGTATCGATGCCATTCATCCACGTTGCTGCCTTGGCAATCGAATCCTTGATCTCCTCCTCTTTGGAGATATCAGCCTGCAGGAACTTCACCTTGCTCCCAAATGACCGCTCAAGGTCAGCGCCCCTCTTGGCATCGATATCGACGACCGAGACGATCGCGCCCTCGGCGACGAACGCCTCAACAATGGCAAGGCCGATGTTGGCGACGCCCCCGGTGAGAAGGACACGCTTTCCAGCCATACGTTCGGACATAGTGTTCTCCTGATCCATTCGAAAATTTGCAGTTTGCTTCAATCATTAGCGCGCGTGGGTCGCAGTGCGGTCTTGCGGTCTTTTGCTTCAAATGCTGCCGGTCACAAAGCGATCGGGCTTGCGAGATCCCTCATCGACTGCAATGTTAACGTTTACATTTCGGACCCGCCCTCATTGCTGTTCGGCGCCTCATCCTGTGCGTTTGACATTGTCGAGGATTGCCTGGTTGACGATTGAGGCGGCCTCCATCTGGGGCATGTGTCCTGCGCCTGGGATGATGGTGAGCGTTGCGTTGTCTGGCACGTCGGACGGCTGCGGGACCGGTACGACCTGGTCCTGGTCGCCCCAGATCAGCAGCACCGGGCAGTTGAGTGCGGCGAGGCTGTCGCCGATCGACTGGCGCTGGCCGTTGTCGTCGGCAATGATGTCGGCAATCGCGGTCAGCGCTTCCGGCACGCCTTCGAGACGCTTGAAGCGCAGCGTGCCCTCGACCATGTCGCTGGTGATCCTGGAGGGATCGGCAAACAGGCGCTCAAGCACGCTCGACAGCGGGCGCCGGCGTTCGGCGGCGATGAAGTCGGTGAGGAAGTCGCGGCTCATCGTCTTGCCAAGGCCGATTGGCGCGATCAGCGT
>NZ_JBFUEY010000026.1:0-60246 GCF_056403715.1 Mesorhizobium sp. P2_F5
ATGTCGCGCGGATCGCGTACTTCTCGCAGGATCGACAAAACCAACGGCACTGCGGCCTCCTCTGCTTCGAGAAAGCCTCTCCAGAATCCTTCTTTTGCTGCTTGGCAATAGCCAATCAACTTATCTGCGATTCCCCTGCCCTTGTGGGGAGGTCGGACCGAAGGTCCGGGTGGGGGTCCGGCGCCGCCCCCACCCCGCTGCTTCGCAGCGACCCTCCCCACAAGGGGGAGGGTGAGAGCCTACCTTTCCAACAACTCCCTCAACGCCATGCGCTTGTAGGCGGCCACCAGCCTGTCGCCTTCCTGCCGGTCGACCGAGATCGCCAGCCGCACCGCGGCTTCGCCCATCTGCCAGACCAGAAACGCCGTCGTCTCCAGCGTCGCCGGATCGGCACCGGGCTGCAGCCGCCTGAGCACTGCGGTCAGGAATTCCGCGTTCGCCCGGCTGTCGGCGAGTTCGAGCTGGCGCAGCGCCTTGTCGGCTTGGGTGCCCGACCATATGTCGCGCATCACCGGCTCGGCCAGGAACAGCCGGTAGTAAATATCGACCAGCTCTGAGAACGCCTGCCGCAGACCCTCGGCGTCGACGACATCCTTGAGCGCCGAGGAGATGCAGGCCTGGCTTTCGGCGGTGTAGCGCTCGGCCAGCGCCCAGACGATCGCCCGCTTGTCGGGAAAGAACTGGTAGAGCGAACCGATCGACACCTCTGCCCGTTCCGCCACCTCGCCCATGCGCATGGCGTCGCTGCCTTGTTCGGCAATCAGCGCCGAGGCGGCGGCCAGCATACGCTCGACCCGCTCGCGGCTGCGTTGCTGGCTGGGCGCCCGGCGCGGTGATCCGACCTGCCCATCCTGCTCAACGGTCCTGCCTTCCATGGTCCCTCCAAGAATTTTCAACGAACGCGCTTGACTTGCAGAATACGAGGGTTTATCACGTTTTGCAAATGTGAGGATTGCTCATGTTTGTAAAAGAGAGGAAAGCGAAATGACTGACACAGCTTCAAAACCAATCCTGATCCTCGGCGGCACCGGCAAGACCGGCCGTCGCCTGGCCGAGCGACTGACCGCAAAGGGCGTTCCCGTGCGCATCGGCTCGCGCTCGGGCAGCCCACGCTTCGACTGGGAAGTTCCGGCGACCTGGGGGCCGGCCATGCAAGGCGTCAGCGCCATCTACATCAGCTACTATCCCGACATCGCCGTGCCGGGAGCCGCCGAGACCGTCGGTGCCTTCGCCAGGCTTGCAGTGGCCAATGGCGTCACCCGGCTGGTGCTGCTCTCCGGCCGCGGCGAGACCGAGGCCCAGCGCGCCGAAGAGATGGTCAAAGCCTCGGGCGCCGACTGGACGATCCTGCGCTGCGCCTGGTTTTCGCAGAACTTCAGCGAAGGCTTTCTCGTCGAGTCCTTGCTCGGGGGCGAAGTGGCCTTGCCAGTCGGTAATGTCGGTGAGCCCTTTATCGATGCCGACGACATTGCCGACGCGGCCTTCGTCGCGCTGACCGGGCCAGGCCATGTCGGCCAGCTCTATGAACTGACCGGGCCGCGGCTCCTGAGCTTCGCCGGCGCGGTGGCCGAGATCGCCAAGGCGGCCGGCCGCGACATCCGCTATGTCAAGGTCTCGCATGACGAATTCACCGCCGCGATGGCCGCATATGAACTGCCGCCCGAAATCACCTGGTTGCTCAACGAGCTGTTCACCGAAGTGCTTGACGGCCGCAACGAGGCGCTAACCGATGGCGTCCAGCGCGTGCTTGGCCGTGCGCCGAAAGACTTTTCCGCCTACGCAAATGAAACCGCCGCAACCGGCATCTGGAGTAACTGAGATGATCAGGCTTCTTCCCACTCTCACCATCATTGCCGCAATCGGCTCGGGCGTCGTCGGCGGCGTGTTCTTCGCCTTTTCCAACTTCGTCATGGCGGCGCTTGCCCGGCTGCCCGTCCCTCAAGGCATCGCGGCGATGAATTCGATCAACATCACGGTGATCACCCCGACCTTCATGACGGCGCTGTTCGGCACCGGCCTGCTCTGCCTGGTGCTTATCGCCGCCGTCATCATGGGCTGGAGCCAGTCGGGCTCCTACTGGTTGCTTGCCGGCGCGGTGATCTACCTGATCGGCAACCCGATCGTGACGATGGTCTTCAATGTGCCGCTCAACGACGCGCTCGCGGCCGTCGACCCCGCCAGCGCCAATGGCGCCACCGTGTGGGCGAACCATCTGAACCAATGGGTGATGTGGAACCACGTCCGCACCATCACCGCCATCGTGTCGATGGCCTGCTTCATCTTCGCATTGCTCTGAAAGTCGTTAAGCAACGTAAGCTGTGTTGAGATTCAGGTCAGGCCGCGTCGAAAATGGTGGATACCGAGAACCGGAGCGGAGCGTACTCAAGTACGTGAGCACCGGAAGCGCAGGTATCCGCCATTTGCAGGCCGGCCTCACCTGAATATCGACGCAGATTAGGCCTTGCGGTCGGAATGGCCTAGATCGCGGTCCGGATCGATGACATCGCGCACCAGCTGCTTGAGCTTGGCGGCGTCGGGAAAGCCGCCGTCGCGCTTGCGGTCCCAGATAGACTGATCGTTGCAGGAGATGGTGAAGATGCCGCCGGTGCCGGGTACCAGCGTCACTTCGCCGAGATCCGTGCCGAAGGTGGAGAGCAGCTCCTGCGCCATCCAGCCGGCCCGCAGCAGCCATTGGCACTGCGTGCAATAGGTGATGCGGATGGTGGGCAGCACCTTTTCACTCATATCGGATTGAGACTCGCTCATATCCTGATCGATCACGCCGCGCTGAGCTTGGCCATGGTCTCGTCATCGACTTCGAAATTGGCATAGACGCTCTGCACGTCGTCATCGTCCTCGAGCGTCGCGACCAGCTTCATCAGCGACTGTGCTCGCTCCTCGTCGACGGGAACATTGTTCTGCGGCTGCCAGATCGGCTTCACCGATTCGGCCTCGCCGAGCGAGGCTTCCAGCGCCTTCGACACTTCGCCCATGCTCTCGAAGGCACAGTAGATGGTGTGGCCTTCCTCGTCCGATTCCACGTCATCGGCGCCGGCCTCGATCGCCGCGTCCATCACCTTGTCGGCGCTGCCGGCAGAGGCCGGATAGTAGATCTCGCCGGCGCGGTTCCACATGAACGACACCGAGCCGGTTTCGCCGAGCGCCCCGCCGGCCTTGGTGAAGGCGGCGCGCACGTTCGAAGCCGAACGGTTGCGGTTGTCGGTCAGCGCCTCGACGATCAGCGCCACGCCGCCCGGCCCATAGCCTTCATAGCGCACCGCTTCGTAATTCTCGGCATCGCCCATCGACGCCTTGTTGATGGCGCGCTGGATGTTGTCCTTGGGCATCGACACCGCCTTGGCGTTCTGGATCGCCAGGCGCAGGCGCGGGTTCATCGACGGATCGGGCGTCCCGCTCTTGGCGGCGACGGTGATTTCGCGCGCCAGCTTGGAAAACATTTTCGACCGCACCGCGTCCTGGCGGCCCTTGCGGTGCATGATGTTCTTGAACTGTGAATGGCCAGCCATGGCACCCCTGTCGTCTTCGGCTAGAGCATCGCGAAGCGAGGCGACGATGCCCAGCCTTCCCGCAAATGCTCGAATTTAAATCTCAGAACGTCTTTCGTATGCCTGCGAAGGCATACGGCGCTCTTTCTCGGAATGGCCGGCTTATAGATAAATCGGCTCAATTCGTCCAGACACAGCGTTCGCCGCTCGACCTGTTAGCGCCACGATAGGCCCAAATCCAATTCTCGACCGGAGCTTCCGGAATGTCCGACGTATCGATCTCGCTGTCAGGCAAATCAGCCAGCTTGGCCAACTGATCGCGCTGATCTCGATCGAGGTTCTTGGGTGCCATGGCTCTCAGTGCCCGCCGCCGGATTTCCTGCGCCGCCTTGCCAGCATGTTGAGCCCCTCGACCAGCGCCGAGAAACCCATGGCGGCGTAGATGTAGCCCTTGGGCACATGGTAGCCCATGCCGTCGGCGATCAGCGTCATGCCGATCATCAGCAGGAAGCCCAGCGCCAGCATGACGATGCTCGGGTTCTTGGCGATGAAATTGGCTAGTGGCCCGGCCGCCAGCATCATCACGCTCACCGCCACGATGACAGCGATGTACATGATGGCGATCTCGTCGGTCATGCCGACGGCGGTGATGATCGAATCGATGGAAAAGACGAGGTCGAGCAGCAGTATCTGGAAGATGGCGCCGGCAAGCGAGATCTGCAGCGTCTCGCCCAGCATCGTGTCCTTATGGTCTTCGGGATCGACCGTGTGATGGATTTCCTTGGTCGCCTTCCACACCAGGAACAGGCCCCCGGCGATCAGGATCAGGTCGCGCCAGGAAAAACCATGGCTGAAAGCGGTGAAGACCGGCGTCGTCAGCTGGACGATGATGGAAATGGTGGCGAGCAGCACCAGCCGCATGATCAGCGCCGCCGAGATGCCGAGACGGCGGGCGCGGGCGCGCTGCGCTTCCGGCAATTTGTTGGTCAGGATCGAGATGAAGATCAGATTGTCGATGCCGAGCACGACCTCGAGCACAATCAGCGTCAGCAACGCGACCCAGGCGGTGGGGTCGGAAACGAATTGAAAATGCGGCGCAAAGAATTCGATCAGCTGCATGGAGGTCGTCCCCTCTTTAACGATCTAGAGCAGTTTCGTCGCCAGTTAGGTACTGTACTCGACTATATCAATGTCACGACCAGAAGGATGGCGCGGTTTCTTCGAGCCGCGGCCCGCGACGAAACGGCGCGATCTTCTCGGTCAGGCCGGTGCGGTCGGAAATATCGACGCCGATGCCACACAATGTCGCCGGTCCGGTCGCCGCCTCGAACCGGCCTTTCGGCACTTTCGACAGGAACCGGTTGAGCGGCTCTTCCTTGTCCATGCCGAGCGAGGAATCATAATCGCCGCACATGCCGGCGTCGGACATGTAGCCGGTGCCGCCATTGAGAATCTGGTGGTCGGCGGTCGGCTGGTGCGTATGGGTGCCGATGACGACGCTGGCGCGGCCGTCGACGAAATGCGCGAAGCACATTTTCTCCGAGGTCGCCTCGGCGTGGAAATCGATGACCACCGCATCGGCCTGCTCGCCCAGCGGACAGGCGGCAAGCTCGCGCTCACCGGCCTGGAACGGGTCGTCGAGCTCGGGATGCATGAACACCCGACCCATAATGTTGGCGACCAGCACGCGCGCTCCGTTTTTGGCGATATAGACGCCGGAACCGCGCCCCGGCGTGCCCTTGGGGAAATTGGACGGGCGCAGGAAGCGCTCCTCGCGCGGAGCAAAGATCAGCGCGTCGCGCTGATCCCAGACATGATTGCCGGTGGTGACGACATCGGCGCCGGCGGCGATGGTGTCGCGGAAAATGTCTTCGGTGATGCCAAAGCCGCCGGCGGCGTTCTCACCGTTGACGATGACGAAATCGAGTTTGAAATCGGAGATCAGGCCAGGCAGTTGTTCCCACACTGCCGTACGTCCCGATTTGCCCACCATGTCGCCGAGGAAGAGAAGTCTCATGCCCACTTCTATCCAGAGGTGCGGACGCTAGGCAAGCGCTACCCGGGCGATTGGCGCTAACGCCGGCCGAAAGTATCACGCTGCTGCTGAGGCGGCTTGGCGTCCGAGCCCGCAACGCGAACAGCCGATGGCATCATCGGCGGCGCGCTGCGTCCGCGCAGCCAAAAGAACCAGACGTAGAACACGGTAAAGCCGCCGGTAACGGCAAGGAGCAACAACCCGCCGCGCCAGCCTTTCATTGCGGCAGTATCGAGGGTCGATGGATCGCCTGGGTCGTAGTAAAGTTCCACCTTGTCGCCTTTGGACGCCGTGTAGAGACCGATGATCTTCCCCTTGCCGGACCAGGTCATCGGCGCATTGTTCGCCATGTAGGTGACGGCAACATTGATGCCTTCGGTGGTCAGGCCATTCCTCTGCGTTTCGCTGTAAGGACTGACATCCGTCACGGTGGCAACCGTCCGATGCCAGGCGAACTGGTGATGCAAGGTTGTTCCGACGATGTGCAAGCCCATCGCGAACAGCGTCACCGCGATGAGGACGAACGGCATCAGCAGGAAGCGTGCAAAGACAAACATGATGGCCGCCATCGGCTCGGATTGTATTGCAGGAATACTATCCGGCATGTCTTGGAAACACGTTAAACGGATCGCGATTTTTAAGCGATATCGAAGCGGCGCAACCCGCTCTCCGTGAGTATTTCCGGGATGATCACGTCATGGTTCTCGTCCGGCACTTGCGCCACCTCCTGGCAATCGAAGGCGATGCCGATCAGCCGTGGCGGCTGGCCCTTATCGATCAGCCTGGCGATGGCGCGGTCGTAATAGCCGGCGCCGTAGCCGATGCGATGGCCGCGAGCGTCGAAGGCGGCTAACGGCACCAGCATTACCGCGGGATCGAGCACCTCGGCTTCCTCATGGGGACCGACCGTGCCAAAACCCATCTCGACCATCGGCGCGCCGCGCACCAGTTCGCGAAAGACGATTGTGCTCTTGTCGAGGATGGCCGGCAGGCAAAGCCTGGCTCCCTTCTCGCGCAAGGCAAACATCAGCGGCCTGACGTCGACTTCCGATCGCATCGGCCAGAAAGCTGAAACGATCTGGCCAGGCTCGATAGCGAGGTGATCGCGCGCCGTCTCGGCCATCTCAAGTGCGATCTCCACCCGCCACATCGGATCGAGCGCATCACGGCGGCCGAGGGCTTCGCGGCGCAGTTGTTTTTTCAGGTCTTTTGAGGGTGCCATGCGCCAAACGATAGAAAAGGTCGGTTTCTGTTGGAGCTTTAAGAGCGACGTTTTCTACCGCATCATCCACCAAACACGTGGATACAGGCAACAAGTGACGATCCACACAACCGGTGGAGAGAGCGATCCCGGGAACCTACAAAGTAGGTGGGCGCCGTATGAGAAAACCCACGGGTCTTCCCAGGGACAGCTCCCTAAGGATCGTTAAGGCCCCGGGGAAAATGTTCTCCTGCCGGGAAGCGCAGATCGCCAAGCCCAATATAGGCTGCTGGTCGGTTAAGCGCCAGTGACACGAGCCGATGTTTCCATTTCGGATGTCACACCCTTTCGTCGCAGCCGGCTCGCCCTTGCACAGGCCGGGCGGCGTCCTTACGGTCGCGATGACCAACCGAGGAGCAAGAATGCGTTTTGAAGGCACGGCGGCCTATGTCGCCGACAAGGATCTGATGGTGGCGGTCAACGCGGCGATCGCGCTGGAGCGGCCCTTGCTGGTCAAGGGCGAGCCCGGGACCGGCAAGACCGAGCTTGCTCGCCAGCTGGCTTCGGCACTCGGCCTCGACCTGATCGAATGGCACGTCAAGTCGACGACGCGGGCGCAGCAGGGGCTCTATGAATATGACGCGGTCTCGCGGCTGCGCGACAGCCAGCTTGGCGACGAGCGCTTCAATGACATCAGGAACTACATCAAGCGCGGTAAGCTTTGGGAGGCCTTCGCGGCCGGAAAGAAGGTCGTGCTGTTGATCGATGAGATCGACAAGGCCGACATTGAGTTTCCCAACGATCTGTTGCAGGAACTCGATCGGATGGAGTTCTTCGTCTACGAGACCGGCGAGACGATCCGCGCCGCTGTGCGCCCCATTGTCATCATCACCTCCAACAATGAGAAGGAATTGCCCGACGCCTTCCTGCGCCGCTGCTTCTTCCACTATATCCGTTTTCCCGATGTCGAGACGCTGCACAAAATCGTCGACGTCCACTATCCCGGCATCAAGCAGAATCTGGTGCGGGCAGCCCTGACCCAGTTCTACGAAATCCGCGACGTGCCGGGGCTGAAGAAGAAGCCGTCGACCTCCGAAGCGCTAGACTGGATTCGCCTGCTGGTCGCCGACGACATAGCACCCGAGGATCTGCGCGCCGACCCCAAGAACGCGCTGCCCAAGCTCCATGGCGCACTCCTAAAGAACGAGCAGGACGTGCACCTGTTCGAACGCCTGGCCTTCTTGGCCAGGCGGCAGGGATGAGGACGGCGGGCTGAGCTGACAGCCATGAGCCGGCTTCCGCCGCTTACTCAGCGGGAGCAAACCCTCGCTCCTGCGGCGCGACGCGCTTTGGTCCGAAGATGACGAAGCCGATGACCGACAGGGCAAGAACGCCGATTCCGCAATAGAGCATGACCCAGCTGAAACCATTGACCAGAGCTGCGTGCACGATGGCGCCGGAGGGATCGAGGGTTGCGAGCTTCGGCGTCCCCTGCGCGAGGTTGTGGAGATTTCCGGTGGCGATCCTTTCCGCCAGCGCCTGCAACTCGTTCGGCTCCAAGGCCGCACCGAGTGTGGTCCGCAAGTAAGAAACGATACCCTGCGTCAGCAGCAGGCCGAGCACCGCGATGTTGATGGCGAGCGTGATCAGGCGTGCGCTGATATCGATGCCGGACGCCATGCCCGCGCGATCCGGCGACACCGCGCCGGTCGTGGTGTTGGTGGTCGGCGAATTGGTGAGGCCGATGCCGATGCCGGCGATCAGCGTGCCGGGCAGCATGGTCAGCCAGGTCGCCCCTTCGAGCCCGGAGCCGATCCACATGGCGATGAAGCCGATCCCCAATGTCAAAAGGCCGAGCGGGATGGCGATCCGCGCCTGATAGCGCGCGCGAATGCGCTCGGCGATCGGCGGCATCACCATGAAGGGCAGCGTGTAGACGAGCAGCAAAAGGCCGGTCGTCGTGCTGTCATAGCCGAGCACGCCCGAATAATAGATCGGCAGATAGATGATGAACGGCCAGTAGCTGAAATTCATGCCGATCGCGCCCATGATCGCGCCCGAAAACTGGCGGATGCGAAACACCGAAAAATCGAACATCGGATAGGGATTGACCCACTCGGCGACAAGGAAAGCGATGAAGGCCGCCACCGCCGCCGCAATCACGCCGATGCGGGCACTGGCTCCGAGATCCGCGCCTTGGGTGATCAGATAGGAGAAGCCGAAGACAGCGGCTGACAGCGTCAGCATGCCGGCCCAGTCGAGCCTCTGGGCGTTGTGATCGCGCGATTGCGTAACACCGGCGCCGATGAAGGCGAGCGCCAGGATCGCCAGCGGCACGTGGATGAGGAAGACCCACTGCCAGTTCGACAGCGCCACGATCAGACCGCCGATGGCGGGACCGAACCCAAGCCCGATGCCCGCGACGACGCTCCAGGCGACAAAAGCCTTGCCGCGCGCCTTTCCGTTCCTGGAACTGGTGCGACAGCACCGCCACGCTGCAGGTCAGCATCGCGCCGCCGGCAAGGCCTTGCAGGAAGCGGGCAGCGATCAGCAGCGGCGCGCTGGGGGCGAGGCCGCACAGCAGCGAAGCGAGGCCGAAGGCGACGGTGGTGATCACCATCACGCTCTTGCGGCCGAAGCGGTCGGCCAATGTCCCCGTGGCCATCAGCACCGTCGTGCAAGCAATGGTGTAGGCATTCATGATCCACTGCAGATCCCTGAAATCGGCGGCGAGCACGCTTTCGAGTTTCGGCAGGATCACCGGCACGCTGGAGATCTCGAGCCCGAACAGCAGCGACGCCAGGCAGACGCCTGTAAGCGCAATGGTGTTTCGTTGAATGGGCAACGGCATATCGATCTCTCTCCATCGGAACATGGGGCGGTGAAGCTCTTCAAACCGCGATCAAGCTGAAATAGAGGAGACTTGATCATGAAAAAAGGCTATGGTTGGCTATATCAGAAATGACAAATTGGCATGCTTCCCAATGGAAGGCTCGTAAATGACCAGCCTTGATGTCGATGCCGTTCGCACCTTCGTGATGGTGGCCGACCTGCAGAGCTTCACCCGTGCCGCCGCAGCGCTCGGCAGCACCCAGGCGACGATCAGCGTCAAGCTGCGCCGGCTCGAGGAAAAGCTCGGAGCGCGGCTGATCGAACGGACCCCGCGCCGCGTCAGCCTGTCGGCTAAGGGCGCTGTTTTCCTGCCCTCCGCGCGCGATTTCCTGGCCGCGCATGAGCGCGCCATGGCCGAGTTTGCCGAAGCGCCTTGTCGGCTCGCGCTCGGCTTTGTCGACCATGTCGCCGGCCCCGAGCTCTCCGTCCTGATCGCCCAGCTCCACGCGCACGATCCATCGCTAACGCTCAGTTTGAGAATCGACACCAGCACCATTCTGAAGGAAGCATTCGATCGCGGCGAACTCGATGCGATCATCGTCCACCGCGAAGGCGACAGCCGTCCGGGCCGGACCTTGTCGCGCAACCATTATGGCTGGTTCGCGACCCCGTCCTTCGAATGGCAGCGCGGTACGCCGTTACGCCTGGCGCTTCTAAGCACAATATGCAGCTGCCCGGATCGTGTGCGAGCAGTCGAGACGCTGGACAAGGCAGGCATCGCCTGGGAGGAAGCCTTCGTCGGCGGCGGCGGTGCGGCCGTCAACATTGCGGTGTCGGCGGGCTTTGCCGTTTCGGCGCTGGCCCACCGCGTCGTTCCTCCCGGCCTGGTCGAGATTGGCCGCAAGCTTGGCCTGCCGCCGCTTGACCCATCCGAAGTGGTCCTGCATTCGCACACACTGGCGCCACGAGCGCGCGAGGCGCTGCATGTGCTGGCGACCGCATTTCGCGAGTACAATTCGCCGGTGATTTAGGCGAAGCTGTACTGGATCTGATTCCGCCGGAACGGATCAAGCTTTGGAGGAACCGAAATGACCGAGATCACCGTCCGCCTTTTGGCACAGTCCGACCACGCCGACTGGCGGCGGCTGTGGACCGCCTACCTCACCTTCTACGAAACCAAGCTGCCGGACGAGGTCTACGAGATCACCTGGAAGCGGCTGTTCACGGAAGGTGAATTCGAGCCGAAGGGATTTATCGCCACCCTCGACGGCAAGGCGGTCGGCCTGACCCACTATCTCTATCACCGCTCCGGCTGGTCGGAGAAAAACAACTGCTACCTGCAGGACCTGTTCGCCGACCCTGAGGTGCGCGGCAAGGGCATCGGTGCGGCGCTGATCGAAGCGGTCAAGCAGGAAGCCGGCAAGATCGGCGTCAAGAACGTCTACTGGATGACCCACGAAACCAACATCACCGCCCGCAAGCTCTACGACCATGTCGCCCGGCGGACGGGCTTCATCGAGTACGATCTGCTGTAGATAGACACCCAGTTGAAATAACAGCTATTGCGCAATATATTGCGCATACGTGGGTGAGCGATGCCGCTGATCGAGACCAATACGCGCAAGATCATCGCGAGGCTTTTGCGCGAGGGTTGGGTAGGTGTCGGCGGCGGCAAGCACGACAAATATGAGCATCCGGACAAGCCTGAGGTGATGCTCATCGTACCTCGGCACCGTGAGCAATCTCCTGGCGTTGCCCGGTCGATCGCTCGGCTGGCAGGATGGATTTGAGGACCAAGCACATGGCGCACTATATCGGAATTCTCGATGGCGCGGACGATGTCTGGGGTGTCCGAGTCCCTGACCTTCCGGGGTGCCATGGCGGCGGCGCAAGCCCTGAAGAGGCCATCGCCGATGTGACGTCGGCCGTGCGTGAATGGGTCGAAGCGCACTTGGCGAAACACTTGCCCTTGCCGGGACCGAATACCGTTGCTGAGCTGCTCGGACAGGGTGAAATCGACAGCACAGCGGGAGAGTCCGCCGTGATGATCCCGGTATTGATTGATTCCGGCCGGCCGGTGCGGGCTAATCTGTCGCTCGACGCGGGTCTTTTGGCTGCGATCGACGAGGAAGCCGGTCGGCGCGGCCTCACGCGTTCCGCCTTCATCGCTAGTGCGGCACGAGAGAAGATCGAAGGACATAGATAACGGCCAACCATGTTCCTTCCCTTCTTCCTCGAACTGAAGGCCGCGCGGGTTCCCGTTTCGCTCAGGGAATATCTGTCGTTGCTGGAAGGGCTGGAGGCCGGGCTGGTCGACTATGACGTCGAGGGTTTTTATTACCTCGCCCGCGCCGCTTTGGTGAAGGACGAGCGCCATATCGACCGCTTCGATCAGGTGTTTGCGCATGTCTTCAAAGGTGTCGAGGCGCTCACCGGACCGGACGCCATTGACGTCGCCAACATTCCGGAAGAATGGCTGCGCCGTCTCGCTGAAAAGCACCTGACCGAGGAGGAGAAAAAGCTGGTCGAGGCTCTCGGCGGTTTCGACAAACTGATGGAGACGCTGAAGCAGCGGCTGGAGGAACAGAAGGGCCGGCACCAGGGCGGTTCGAAATGGATCGGTACTGGCGGCACATCGCCTTTCGGCGCCTATGGCTACAATCCCGAAGGCGTGCGCATCGGCCAGCATGAAAGCCGCAACCGCCGCGCGGTAAAGGTCTGGGACAAGCGCGAGTTCAGGAATTTCGACGATGCGGTCGAGCTCGGCACCCGCAACATCAAAGTGGCGCTGAAGCGCCTGCGCCGCTGGGTGCGCGAGGGCGCGGAGGAAGAGTTCGACCTGCCCGGCACCATCCACGCCACCGCCGAGCATGGCTATCTCGACGTGCAGACGCGCCCCGAACGGCGCAACGCCGTGAAGCTGTTGATGTTCTTCGATGTCGGCGGCTCGATGGATGACCACATCAAAAGTGTCGAGGAACTGTTTTCGGCCGCCCGCGCCGAATTCCGCCAGCTCGAATATTTTTACTTCCACAACTGCCTCTACGAGGGCGTCTGGAAGGACAATCGCCGCAGGCATTCCGAGACGATCCCGACTTTCGACCTGCTTCACAAATACGGCCCAGACTACAAGGTGATCGTCGTCGGCGACGCCTCGATGAGCCCTTACGAGATTGCGCATCCCGGCGGTTCGGTCGAACATTGGAACCCGGAAGCCGGCAGCGTCTGGCTCGGCCGTTTGCTGCAGCAATGGCCGAATGCGGTGTGGCTGAACCCGGAAAACCCCAAGAATTGGGGCTTCACCCATTCGATCGCCATGATCCGCGACCTCTTCGGCGGCCGCATGTTCCCGCTGACGCTGGCAGGGCTCGAAGCCGCGACGAAGCAGCTTTCACGCAAGCATTGAGGCTCAGGCACGTCGCGGCGCTGGCCGAACCTGTAACAAACCCCTATCTTGGAGCGAAGACAGATTGCAACCAACAACAAGCCGCCAAGGCTGAGGAGATTGAATGGACACCCACACCTACCCCGTTACCCGCACCGACGCCGAATGGCGTGCCCGCCTGACGCCGGAGCAATATGCGATCATGCGCGGCCACGGCACCGAACGTCCCGGAAGCTGCGCCCTGCTCTACGAGAAGCGCGCCGGCACCTTTTCCTGCGTCGGCTGCGACCAGCCGCTGTTCGAATCCAAGCTGAAGTTCGAGAGCGGCACCGGCTGGCCGAGCTTCAACGACCCGGTGCCAGGTTCGGTCGAAAACACTGTCGACCGCAGCTACGGCATGGTCCGCACCGAATGCCACTGCGCCCGCTGCGGCAGCCATCTCGGCCATGTCTTCGACGACGGCCCGCCTCCGACCGGCCTGCGCTATTGCATCAACGGCGTGGCGCTGAAATTCGAGCCGGCGGCTTAAACCGCAACCCGGTCATCATCTCCTGCAAAGGGCGGCTCCGGCCGCCCTTTTTCGTGCCCAGCCGGCGTCTCAGACAACGACCACCAGGATCAACCATAGCGCGGAACCGAGCATCATCAGCGAGGCCTTGCCGCCGCCGGCCTTTTCCGCAATGCGCCAGACAGCCAGGGTCAGGAAGATGTTGTAGGGCACCGGCGCGAAATGCACGGCCAGCACCACTGCCAACGGCAGCTTCAGCCCGAGCAGGATGAGTGCAACCACCGACGATACGACGTTGATCGCGGTGCCGACAACGACCATGTCGCGCCAGAACAACCGGTCGAGCGGCACCGCGCCATGCCAGCGCGAGCGGAAGAAGCCGGCGGCTCCGCCCGTCTTGCCGTCTTCACTGCCCGCTGGTCCCTGCATCAAACTATCCCATCCGGAACCCGCAACGATCCCGAGAGCGGCAGGTCTGTCAACGCCGCATAATGATCAGGCGCGTTGAAGCATATGTCTTGCCGATCGCCAAACAATCGCGAAATCTTTTCGAGCCCGCCCCTTGCCCGCATCCGCAGCAAAGCTAACTTGCACAACGTGCCGTTCCTTCATCCCGGTCGCCTGCAGGGGAGGTTTTTGATGAGCGACAAAAGCTACAACGTGCTGTTCTTATGCAACGCCAATTCGGCGCGCTCGATCATGGGCGAAGCCATCCTCAATCGGATCGGCGCCGAGAAATTCAAGGCCTTCTCCGCCGGCTCCCAGCCGAAGGGCACCGTCAATCCCTACGCGCTGCAGCTGCTCGAAAGCCTCAACTACGACACCGGCTTCGCCCGCTCGAAAGGCTGGGACGAATTTGCAGAGCCTGACGCGCCGGAAATGGATTTCGTCTTCACGGTCTGCGACAGCACCGCCAATGAATCCTGCCCGGTCTGGCCCGGTCATCCTATGACCGCGCTGTGGGCGATACCGGATCCGGCCAAGGCGCAAGGCACCGACGCCGAGATGCATCTGGCCTTCGCCGATGCCTATCGCATGCTCAACAACCGCATCTCGCTGTTCACCAACCTGCCGATGGACGCGCTCGATCACATGGCGCTGCAGCAGCATCTGGACGAGATCGGCCGCGACGCGCCGAAACCGAACTAGCGCCAGGCGGTCTCAGCCTGTCCCAGCACCTCGGTGACGGCGCGCTCGAAACGCGAGCATTCCGTCACCAGCCAGTCGGCCATGGCCGGCCAGTTGTCCTCGGCATAGCAGTTCACCCGCCACATCGAATTGATGCCGAGGCCCTCGCAACTCTGTTCGGGCCTGAGCTTCAGCCTGTCTTCGACTGCCGGCTGGAACGGCTTCAGCCGCGACCAGGCTTCAGTGGCGCCGAACTTCTCGTTGCGGCCGAAGAAGACGCCGACATGGTTTTGCGCCGGCGCGACATACATGGACAGGACCAGGGCGAAATCGGGCAGCCCGCGCTGCCAGAACCACGGCCCGCGCCGCGCCATGGATGCGCGTTCCTCCGGATGCCGTTCGGCGAACAGCGCCCAGAAGCTGCGTTGGCGAAATTCAGAGGCGCGGCGGGCGCCAAAGTCGAATTCGCTCATGGTTCGATGCCCGCTCCAGCATCATGCCCGGCCGAGACTGTTTCGAAATCCGCTCCGGCGATATCAGCCAGGTAGAATTTCCATACAGTTCTCTTACACCATGCCGAGGGCCGCCATATACAGATCGAGGATGGCGTCTTCTTCCTGCCGCTCGGCCTGATCCTTCTTGCGCAGCCGGATGATCGACCGCATCGCCTTGGTGTCGAAGCCGGTGCCCTTGGCCTCGGCGAACACTTCCTTGATGTCGTCGGCGATGGTCTTTTTTTCTTCCTCGAGCCTCTCGATGCGCTCGATGAAGGCGCGCAACTGGCCGGCGGCAACAGTCTGGCTGGTCTCGGTGATGTCGTCGGCCATGTTTTTTCTCCGCTTCTTTTTAAGCACCGCGATTCTGGCGCGGCAAAATTGGAGCGGGTTCGATGCCCGAGCAGGCGCGGCGGGTCAAGCCATTATCGATGCGGCATGAAGAGTTGCGCACGCCTTAAGGCGTGTTGAGATTCAGGTCAGGCCGTGCCGAAAATGGTGTTTTCGAGAACCGGAGCGGAGCGTACTTAAAGCACGTGTTGGGGTGGACGGCCCCCGACGGCATCGTGATGTGCCAGAATGAGGTCGTTGCAGATCTCAAACAAGGGAGACCGTCCGTGGATAAACTTATTCGCATTGGCATGGATACGTCAAAGAGCGTTTTCCAGTTGCATGGCGTGAACGAAGCTGAGCAGCCGGTGCTGCGCAAGAAGCTACGGCGCAATCAGGTGCTTGCCTTCTTTGCCGGGCTTTCGCCGCTGAAGATTGGCATGGAAGCCTGTGGCGCGGCGCACTACTGGGCGCGGGAATTGCGCGCGCTGGGTCATGATGTGATGCTGCTACCGGCGCAGTACGTGAAGCCCTATGTGAAGCGCTCCAAGTCGGATGCCGCCGATGCCGAGGCGATCTGCGAGGCAATGAGCCGGCCAAATATGCGTTTCGTTGTCGTCAAGAGCGCCGACCAGCAGGCGGCGCAGATGCTGGCGAAACTGCGCGCGCAGTTCATCGGCCGGCGCACGCAGCTGGCCAATTCGATGCGGGGTTTTGCGGCGGAGTTCGGCCTTGTTGCGCCCAAGGGACTTTCCCGCCTCGGCGATCTGCTGGCCGACATTCGCACCGACAAGGCGATCCCGGACGCAGCCAGGGAGATGTTCGAGACCCTGGCGCGCGACTATGCGCATATCAGCGCTGAGGTTGCCACGCTCGATGAAAAGCTGCTCTCGCTTCATCGGTACAGCGAAATGAGCCAACGGTTGGCCGCCATACCAGCGATTGGTCCTGTCGGAGCGACGCTGCTGGCCATCAAGGTTACGGATGCGTACGGCTTTAGGTCCGGGACGGGACTTTGCCGCCTGGCTCGGACTGACGCCGAAGAACCATTCTACGGCAGGCAGAAACAGGCTTGGGGTGATTACCCGTGCTGGCGACGAGATGCTGCGAAGCGTGCTGGTGGCGGGCGCTACCGCTCTCATCCAGCACATGCGGCGTGGCAGCAAAAGGTTCTGGCCATGGCTGGCAGCCCTGATAGCACGCAAAGCCCCCAAGCTTGCGGCGGTGGCGCTCGCCAACAAGCTGGCCCGCATCGCCTGGAAGCTGATGGTCAGCGGAGAACAGTACCGCCCCCTCGACGCCACCTATCCGGCGCCTGTGCAGCCGTAGAGCATTAAGAGTTCGGCGCCGAGCCCACACTCGACGCTGAAGGCCGGAACTTGCAAGCAAGAGGAGAAGATGGTGTGACCGGTCGAACCGGGACCAGCGAGGCATTCCGAGGTGCTCACCGGCAGCCAATGCCGTGTACGTGTTTGGAACTCGCTATCCGCGGAGCCCATCTTGGCCAGCGCTCACAAACTGCGCGCAAAAGGCCGGACATATGAGCGCAAGCGATCCGATCAAACTATCTCCGCCAAACCTTGCAAGCAGGGGGCCGTCCACATATGAGCACCGGAAGCGCAGGAAGCCGCCATTTGCCGGCCGGCCTCACCTGAATATCAGTACGCCTTAGCCAAAGGCGATCAGCAGATCCTTCGCGTCAATCTGGTCGCCCGCTTTGACGAGCACTTCGACGATCGTGCCGTCGCGCTCGGCATGCAGCGCCGTCTCCATCTTCATGGCTTCGATCGACAACAGCACGTCGCCGGCTTTGACCGCCTGGCCGGCGGCAACCGCAAGCGCCGAGACCACGCCCGGCATCGGCGCGCCGACATGCGCCTCATTGCCGGGCTCGGCCTTGCGCCTCGCCTTGGCGGCGGACGCGCCATGCGCGCGGTCGGGAACCTTCACCCTTCGCGGCTGGCCGTTGAGCTCGAAGAACACCGTGACCATGCCCTTCTCGTCGACATCGCCGATCGCAAGGCACCGTACCACCAGGGTCTTGCCTTTTTCGATGTCGACGAAAATCTCGTCTTCCGACTTCATGCCGTAGAAATAGGTCGGCGTCGGCAGCACGCTGACCGGGCCATAGGTCTCTTGCGCCGCGGCGAAGTCGGAAAACACCTTTGGATACATCAGCCACGAGGCGAATTCGTACTCGCTAAGCTTGCGCTCCAGCTTCTGCTCGATCTCCTTGCGGTTGGCCTTGAGATCGGCGGGCTTCAACAGCGAGCCCGGCCGCACCGTGATCGGCTTGTCGCCTTTCAGCACCTTCTTCTGCAAGGCTTCCGGCCAACCGCCCGGCGACTGACCGAGATCGCCGCGCAGCATCGACACCACCGAGTCCGGGAAGGCGATGTCTTTGTTGGGGTTCTCGACGTCGGCGACAGTCAGGTCCTGGCTGACCATCATCAGCGCCATGTCGCCGACGACCTTGGACGACGGCGTCACCTTGACGATGTCGCCGAACATCAGGTTGACGTCGTGATAGGTCTGCGCCACCTCGTGCCAGCGCGTTTCCAGCCCGAGCGAGCGCGCCTGCTCCTTGAGGTTGGTGAACTGGCCGCCCGGCATCTCGTGCAGATAGACCTCCGACGCTGGCCCTTTCAGGTCGCTTTCGAAAGCGGCGTACTGGTTGCGCACCGCCTCCCAATAGAACGAGATGTGGCGGATCCATTGCGGGTCGAGGCCGGGATCGCGCTCGGTTCCCTTCAGCGCCTCGACGATCGAGCCCAGGCACGGCTGCGAGGTGTTGCCGGAGAGAGAGTCCATCGCCGCGTCGATGGCGTCGACGCCGCTTTCCACCGCCGCCAGCACCGTCGCCGCCGACAGGCCCGACGTGTCGTGGGTGTGGAAATGGATCGGCAGGTCGGTTGCCTCGCGCAACGCCTTGAACAGCACGCGTGCGGCGGCCGGCTTCAGCAGGCCGGCCATGTCCTTGACGGCGATGATGTGGGCGCCGGCGGCCTGCAATTCCTTCGCCAGTCCGACATAGTATTTGAGGTCGTATTTGGCCCTCGCTGGATCGAGGATATCGCCGGTGTAGCAGATCGCCGCTTCGACCAGCTTGCCCTCGGCGCCCACCGCGTCCATGGCGACGCGCATGTTATCGACCCAGTTCAGGCAATCGAAAACGCGGAACAGATCGACGCCACCGGCCGCTGCCTGTTTGACGAAATGCTGCACGACATTGTCGGGGTAGTTGGTGTAGCCGACGCCATTGGCGCCGCGCAGAAGCATCTGCAGCAGAAGGTTGGGGGCTGCCTCGCGCACCAGCGACAGCCTCTCCCACGGATCCTCGGTGAGAAAGCGCATGGCGACGTCGAAGGTGGCGCCGCCCCAGCATTCAAGCGACAGGAGCTGCGGCAAGGCCCGAGCGTATGTACCGGCGATATTGGCAATGTCATGCGTGCGCATGCGGGTGGCAAGCAGCGACTGATGGCCGTCGCGCATCGTCGTGTCGGTGACCAGCACCTCTTTCTGCTCGCGCATCCAGGCAGCGAATTTCTGCGGGCCGAGCACGTCCAGTTTCTGCTTGCTGCCGCCCGGCACATTGCCGTTGAGATAAGGCACGACAGGTGCTGCCGCATCGGCCTTCGGCATGGGCCGGCCGCGGGTTTCCGGATGACCGTTGACCGACACGTCGGCCAGGTAGTTGAGCAGCTTGGTGGCGCGGTCCTGGCGCTTGACCTGCTGGAACAGCTCCGGCGTCGTGTCGATGAACTTGGTCGTATAGGAATTGTCGGCGAAGCTCGGGTGGTTGATGATCGCTTCGAGGAAGGTGAGGTTGGTGGCAACGCCGCGGATGCGGAACTCGCGCAGCGCCCGGTTCATGCGGGCGATCGTCTCGGCCGGTGTCGGCGCCCAGGCCGTCACCTTCTCCAGCAGCGGATCGTAGAAGCGGGTGATGACCGCGCCCGAATAGGCGGTGCCGCCGTCGAGCCGGATGCCGAAGCCGGTGGCGCCGCGATAGGCGGTGATGCGGCCGTAATCCGGAATGAAATTGTGCTCGGGATCTTCGGTGGTGATGCGGCACTGCAGCGCGTGGCCGTTCAGCCTGATGTCCTTCTGCGCCGGTACGCCCGATTCCGGCGTGCCGATGGCAAAGCCGTCCAAGATGTGGATCTGCGCCTTGACGATGTCGATGCCGGTCACCTGCTCGGTGACGGTGTGCTCGACCTGGATGCGCGGATTGACCTCGATGAAGTAGAATTTGCCGGTGTCGGCGTCCTGCAGGAATTCCACCGTGCCGGCGCCGATATAGCTGGTCTCGCGAGCGATCCTCAGCGCGTAGCCGCAAAGCTCCTCGCGCTGCGACATTTCAAGGTATGGCGCCGGCGCCCGTTCGACGACCTTCTGGTTGCGGCGCTGGATCGAGCAGTCGCGCTCGAACAGATGCACTGCGTTGCCATGCGTGTCGCCAAGCACCTGGACCTCGACATGGCGCGCGCGCTCGATCAGCTTTTCGAGATAGACCTCGTCCTTGCCGAAGGCGGCTTTCGCCTCGCGCTTGCCTTCCGTGACTTCACGGGCAAGATCGGCCTCGGCGCGGATGGCGCGCATGCCGCGCCCACCACCGCCCCACGAGGCCTTCAGCATCACCGGATAGCCGATCTCCTTGGCCAGTTTCTTGACCGTCTCCATATCGTCCGGCAACGGGTCTGTGGCGGGGATCACCGGCACGCCGACCTCAATGGCGAGATTGCGCGCGGCAACCTTGTTGCCGAGCCGGCGCATCGTGTCCGGCTTCGGGCCAATAAACGTGATGCCGGCCTCAGCGCAGGCATCTGCGAATTCGGGGCTCTCCGACAAAAGGCCGTAGCCCGGGTGGATGGCGTCGGCGCCTGAAAGCCTGGCGACGCGGATCACTTCCTCGATCGACAGATAGCTTTCGATCGGCCCCATGTCCTTGGCCAGATGCTGCCCGCGCCCGACCTGGTAGCTTTCATCGGCCTTGAACCGATGCAGCGAATATTTGTCCTCCTCGGCCCAGATCGCCACGGTTTTGAGCCCGAGCTCGTTGGCCGCGCGAAAGACGCGGATGGCAATTTCGGACCGGTTGGCGACGAGGATCTTCGTGATGGCCAAGGAAGAAGGCTCCGGACAGGGAGGGATGGGGGCTCAGCAATGATTAACGCGAAAATGCTGCAGTGCAACCAAAATCGGGAGGCGATTAAACCGATTTAAATGGATTCTAGCACTGCAAAGCGAAAGACTGCGTGCGAATGGCGTCGCGAAGTGACGCGAATTGTCATCCAGCACTCAATCCGGCTCCGGCTAAAGGTTCTTTTGTAGCCAATGCCACCACCCCTGCTCGGACCTAGGCGTCTGGTCAAAGAAAAATGCCCGGCGCAAGCGCCGGGCATTTCGTAGGAATTGCGTTATCCGATCAGCCCTTCGGCAGCCAGGTGATCTTGCCGTCGGGACCCTTCTTCCACTCGTACATGATGTAGCCCGGGAGCTTCGGATCGCCCTTCTCGTCATAGGCGAGGTCGCCCAGAACGGTCTTGAACGGACCCTTCTCATGCAGGGCCTTGGCCACTTCCACCGGGTCGTTCGTCTTGGCCACGGCAGCGGCTTCGGCGATGACCTGCATAGCGGCATAGGCGTAGAGCGTGTAGGCTTCCGGCTCAAAGCCCTGGGCGCGGAATTTCTCGACCAGTGCCTTGTTCTCGGGGATCAGGCGCGGATCCGGACCGAAGGTGTTGAGCGTACCGATAACCGCGTCGCCGGCGATCGCAGCCAGCTCGTCGGTGACGATGCCGTCGCCCGACATCAGGGTAGCCTTGAGGCCCTGGTCAGCCGACTGGCGGATGATCAGGCCGGCTTCGGTGTGGAGGCCGCCCCAATAGATCAGGGTGACGCCGGCGTCCTTCATCTTGGCGATCAGCGCCGAGAAGTCCTTGTCGCCGACATTGACGCCTTCGTACATGACTTCCGTCAGGCCGGCTGCGTTCATCGCCTTCTTGGTTTCATCGGCAAGGCCCTGACCGTAGGGGGTCTTGTCGTGGATGACGGCAACCTTGGCGTCCTTGAAGTTGGCCGCAATATAGGCGCCGGCAATGCCGCCCTGCTGGTCGTCGCGTCCGCAGGTGCGGAACACGTTCCACAGGCCGCGCTCGGTGAATTTCGGGTTGGTCGCCGCCGGGGTCACTTCGACGATATTGTTGTCGACATAGACTTCCTGCGACACCGGAATCGAGACGCCCGAGTTGAAGTGGCCGACCACGAACTTGACGCCATCGCCGACGAACTTGTTGGCGACCGAGATGCCTTGCTTCGGATCGGAGACGTCGTCGCCGACTTCGAGCTTGATCTGCTCGCCATTCATGCCGCCTGCTGCGTTGATGTCGGCAACGGCCGCTTCCGCACCCTTCTGCAGCTGCGCACCGAAGGCCGCATTCGGACCGGTGATCGGACCGGCGACGCCGACGAGGACATCAGCCCATGCGTTACCGCCGAACGCGACAAGCGCGGTCAGGGCAACGGCGGACAAAAGTGATTTCTTCATTGAAACGCTCCCATTTACGAGGTGGGCGTGGATGATACTTTCATGCGATGCCCACCCTTATCGCAGAAAGCGTACTTTGCCGATTTTCAGGCCCTTGTCACGCCGATTCATCCCCGAAACGGCGTTAATGATGAACGTCAGCCTTTCGGTTTCCAGCTTAAGATCGAAGCACGTTCGTAAAGCCAATTATACTGCGTCACCATCTGGTTGGTGCGCGTGTATTGATAGCCGACAAACCCGAATATCATGAGCACGATTGTGTCCACGACATAGTATTGCAGCGAAAACATCGTGCCGCCGAACAGGGCATGATGGATGAACCTGATGCCGATCCCGAGCCCCAGCAGGTAGGCGAACAGCGCCGGCAGGCTGCGCCATGTCTGGGCGCTGGCCTTGCCGGTCATCCATGCCGCCCAGCCGCCGAGCAGACAGGTGACGAAGAAGAACTGCCAGATGGAAGGTTCTTCGTAGAGAATGCCTTGCATGGTGAAGACTCCCTAGCATGCCCCCGAAAAGTTGCAGACTTTTCGGACAAAGGTCATGCGACAAACAAACAACTTGGAGCGGAATACCGTATGCATAAATTTCGCTCCAAACTCAGTGATGGCCGCCTTCGAGATAGGCCGCGCGCACTTCGGGATTGGCGAGCAGTTCCTTACCCGTGCCGCTCATGGTCACGTTGCCGTTGACCATGACATAGCCGCGCGTGGCGAGCTTGAGCGCGCCGAAGGCGTTCTGCTCGACCAGGAACACGGTCAGCCCTTGCGTGCGGTTCAACTCGCGGATGGCGTCGAAGATCTGCTTGACGATCAGCGGCGCCAGGCCCAGCGACGGCTCGTCGAGCAGGAGCAGCTTCGGCCGCGCCATCAGCGCGCGTCCGATCGACAGCATCTGCTGCTCGCCGCCCGACAGCGTGCCGCCGCGCTGGGCGATGCGCTCCTTGAGGCGCGGGAACAGCGTGAACACCTTCTCGGCATCCTCATCATAGTGCTTGAGGTTGTCGAGACCGGCGCCCATCTGCAGGTTTTCCATTACCGTCATGCGTGGGAAAATGCGCCTGCCTTCCGGCGACTGCGCGATGCGCATGCGGGCAATCTCGTGCGTCGGCATCTGGGTGATGTCGGTGCCGGCGAAAGTGATGGTGCCGGAACGGGCCCGCGGCGCACCGAAGATGGTCATCATCAGCGTCGACTTGCCCGCACCGTTGGCGCCGATCAGCGCGACGATCTCGCCCTGGTTGACGTGGACATCGACGCCGTTCAGCGCCTTGATGTTGCCGTAGTAGGTCTCGACGCCCTTGATGTCGAGCAGCGTTGTCTCGGCCATCACTTACGCCCTCCGCGCGGCTTGGATGTCGGGGATTTCCCGGCGGGCTTGGCCGTGGCCCGCTCGGTCGGTTTTCTCGGCGCGACGTTGGCCTTTGCATCGAATTGAGCTGCCTTCGAGGCGCCCTTCGAAACCGTGACCCGCTCGCCCTCGCTATGGCCGATCGTGTCGCTCACCGGACCGGCGAGATAAGAAGACGACGTGCCTGGCCCGTGTGCCGAGTCCGGCCCGATATCCAACTGCTCGATGACGTCTTCATCGCCGACCTCGGTCAGAACGGTTTCGACCTCCTCGTCGTCGACGCCGAGATAGGCGGCGATAACGCGCGGGTCGGTGCGCACCGATTGCGGGCTGCCGTCGGAAATCTTGCGGCCATATTCGAGCACCACGACATGGTCGGAAATCTGCATGACCACCGACATGTCATGCTCGATCAGCAGGATCGAGGTGCTGCTCTTGATGTCCATCAGCAGCGAATTGAGCGCTGCCGATTCCTTCGGATTGAGACCGGCCGCAGGCTCGTCGAGGCACAGAAGCTCGGGCCCTGTGCACATGGCGCGCGCGATCTCGAGCCGTCGCTGCGCGCCATAGGGCAGGTCGCCGGCCGGATCGTCGGCGCGGTCGACAAGATCGGCCTTCTCCAGCCAGTGCTTGGCAAGCTCAACCGATTCGGCCGAGGCTCGGCGGTAGCCACCGATCCCGAACAGGCCAAGGATCGTATAGCCCGATGCCTTCATCAACTTGTTGTGCTGGGCAACCAGCAGGTTCTCCAGCAGCGTCATGCCGGAGAACAGCCGGATGTTCTGGAAGGTACGCGCCACCTTGGCGCGCGCCGGGATCTCATGATTGGGCAGCCGTTCGAGCAGGAAGCTCGAGCCGTCGGCACCGTTGAGCGTGATCATGCCTTCCGACGGCTTGTAGAAGCCGGTGATGCAGTTGAAGACGGTGGTTTTGCCGGCGCCGTTGGGTCCGATCAGCGCGGTGATCTCGCCGCGCTTGGCCTGGAAGGACAGGTCGCCGATAGCGACCAGGCCGCCGAACTTCATCGACAGATGCTCGACCTGGAGAATGGCGTCTTTCATCGAATTCGCACTCATCAGCCGTGCCCTTCCTTGGTGAAGGAACTGGAGACGGCTTTTCGTTCTCTGAGGAAGGCTGTCGGTTCACGACTGCCGACGAAGCCGCGCGGCTTCCACAGCATGACGATGACCATGGCCATGCCGAACAGAAGCATGCGGTAGAGCTCCGGTGTGAAGTCCTTGCCGAAGATGCTCTTCAGGAAATCGAGTTCGCGCAACGCCTCGGTGCCGCCGATCATCACCAGCGCGGCGACCGCGATACCGACCAGCGAGCCCATGCCGCCAAGCACGACGATGGCAAGGATGATGGCCGATTCCAGGAAGACGAAGGATTCAGGGCTGACGAAACCTTGCCGCGCGGCGAAGAACGCGCCGGCAAAACCGCCGAACATGGCGCCGGTGGCAAAGGCGGTGAGCTTGGTGGTGGTGGTGTTGATGCCGAGCGAGCGGCAGGCGATCTCGTCCTCGCGCAGTGCTTCCCAGGCGCGGCCGACAGGCATGCGCCTCAACCGAGTGGTGACGAAGGCGGTGAGCAGCGCCAGCGCCAGGATCAGGTAATAGAGGAAGATCTTGTAGTAGGCGCTCGACTGGGCGATATCCAGCACCTTGCCGATATAGTTCGGATCCGACGAATTGAACGTCATCAGGCCGAAGAAGGTGACCTTCGGGATGCCGGAGACGCCGGCCGAGCCGTTGGTCACGTCGCGCCAGTTGATCAGCACCAGCCGGATGATCTCACCGAAGGCCAGCGTGACGATCGCGAGATAGTCGCCACGCAGCCTGAGCACCGGAAAGCCGAGCAGCACGCCCCAGAAGGCGGCCATGGCGCCGGCTGCCGGCAGCAGGATCCAGAACGACAGGCCGTAGTGGGAGCCGAGCAGCGCATAGGCATAGGCACCGACCGCATAGAAGGCGACGTAGCCAAGGTCGAGCAGACCGGCGAGGCCGACGACGATGTTCAGGCCCCAGGCCAGCATCACATAGATCAGGATCTGGATGCCGTAATTGTCGACCCATTTCAACGACCCCTGCAGGCCGCCCATGATCGACCACGCATAGACCGACAGCACCACGACGACAAGGATCGGGTATAGCACCAGCGCCGCAATGCCGAGCTTGGTGAAATTGGCGTGGATGAATGCGCGGAAATAAAAGATCACGCAGGCGAGCGCATAGATGACGGCCAGCGCGCGCAGGAACTGGAGATAGCCGGCCAGATCGGGTCCCACCAACGCCGGCAGGGCGCTGCTGAACGCAACCAGGATAACCGCTAGCACGACGGCCACAATGAAGGCCGGAAGCTGGAAGAAGCGCGACGCCACGCTCGCCGGCAACAGGCCGGTGGCGACATCGGCGATGTTCTGATTGGCCATGAACGGCTGGCCATAGGCAATGTAGAAGAAGCGGCCAAGCATGGTCAGCACGACCACGGTGATGAGCAGTCCCCAGCGCTGCGCCAGGATCAGCTGGTTGCTGATGTTCTGGTCGGTCTTCAGGCCGATGAACAGAATGAACAGCCCCAGCGAGATGGCGCCGGCATAGAGCGCTTCACGAAATGCACGCTGCACGGGGGAGGCGACGGTGTCGCGCTCCGAGGATACGGAAACCGCCATTGTCTCAGACCTTTTCGACTTCTGGCCGGCCCAAAATGCCGGAAGGCAGGAAGATCAGCACGATCGCCAGGATGGAGAACGCCGCGACGTCCTTGTAGTCGATCGAGAAATATGCCGACCACATGCTCTCGATGAAGCCGATCAAAAGCCCGCCAAGCACCGCGCCCGGCAGCGACCCGATGCCGCCGAGGACGGCCGCGGTGAAGGCCTTGACGCCCGGCACGAAGCCGTCGGAGAAGGCGATGACGCCGTAGTACATCAGGAACAGCGTGCCAGCGACGGCCGCCAGGGCCGCGCCCATGATGAAGGTGATCGAGATCGTACGATCAACATCGACGCCCAGCAGTGCCGCCATCTTGCGGTCCTGCTCGCAGGCCCTTTGCGCTCGGCCGAGCGAAGTCCTGTTGACCAGGTACCAGAACAGCGCCAGCAGCAGCGCCGTGACGATGACGATGATGATCTGCTTCAGCGACACGCTGATGCCGTAGATGTCGTAGACTTTGCTGACCATTGGCGGGATCGGCTTGTTGCGCGGACCCTGCGTCACCTGGATGAAGTTCGACAGCGCGATCGACATGCCGATGGCGGTGATCAGCGGCGCCAGCCGGAACGAACCGCGCAGCGGCCGGTAGGCCACCTTCTCGATCGTCCAGTTGTAGAGGCTGGTGAGCAGCATCGCCACGATCATCATGATCAGCAGCGCCAGGACGACCGGCACCGAATAGAACAAGGAGCCGAGGATGAGGAAGACGACGAGGGCGGCGAAGGCCCCGACCATGAAAATGTCGCCATGGGCGAAGTTGATCATGCCGATGATGCCGTAGACCATCGTGTAGCCGATTGCGATCAGCCCATAGATCGATCCCAGCGTCAGCCCATTGATAAGCTGCTGGACAAAATACTGCATGTGTACATGGCTCCCCTGGAATGTCGCCCATGCAGACGCATTCCTTTTCGTATTTCCCCTAGTCGTAAAGTTTCGAGCCCGGATTGCAACGTGATTTTTCAAACGTCGTGCGTGTTTTGCCGGCACGCCTTCCGATTGCCCGTTTTTTGCTCCCGACCCCTGGACTATCGCGGACCCTATCATTGGCATAACGCAATGTCTTTGACGATTCAGCCGGACAATGCACCCCATTTCGAAGAAATCACCGTCAAAATTAGGTGATGAGACGAATCGTTGCGTTGCTGACAGGCTTCGTTTTTTAGCCACATTCCTTTCCTCGGGGGCAAGATTCTTGCTACTTCGCCACAAAGCCTCGAGCGAGTGGCCCGCGATGGTCGATAAAAGACTATGTGTATCCGAGCGTCCAGGCCCGGCCGCCGGACTGGAAGCGCCTGCCCGTCTGTGATCAGTAGGCGGACCCACCGTCCTCGCTCAGCGCATGCCGCTCCGTGCCCTTCAAGGGCGGATTGAAGACGCTGACCAGGATCATATCGCCTGTGGCATCGGCCCGCAGATAGTGCTCGTCATGCTCATTGAGCACATAGATCGTGCCCGGCTCGATACGATGCACCGCACCGGACATGTCCTCGACCTCGCCGGCGCCCGCGATGCAATAGCAGGCCTCGAAATGTTGCCGATAATGGAGGCGCGATTCGCTGCCGGCGCGCACGACGGTGTGGCAGACGGTGAAGCCCATGCCGTCCTGCTGGGTCAGTAGCCGGTGGCTGGTGCCATTGCCCCAATTCACGAAGAAGTCAGATTTTTCTACATCAGCCAATTGTCTGGTGAACATGACGATTTCCCTGCGGATACCGGCCATGGGCCGGAAAGTTATGGGTGGAATTGATGATCCGCAGCAGAGATGCCGCATGCCAGGCAGGCTTTCAAATGATTGCTTCTCACCGATCATGTTAGTAAATCTTACAGATGGACTACATCCCGCTGAATGCCATTCGCGCTTTCGAGGCTGCCTCGCGCCGCCTGAGCTTTTCCGCTGCCGCCGAGGAGCTGCATGTGACCCATCCGGCGATCAGCCACCAGATAAGGCGCCTGGAGGAGTGGCTGGGCGTGCCGCTCTTCCATCGCGACGCACGCAAGGTAAGGCTGACCGACGCCGGCGTGATCCTGCAAGCGTCAGCGAGTGCTGCCCTTGCCGAACTCGGCGCCACCTGCCGGCGCATCCGGCGCAACGCCGCGGCAGCAACCATTTCGGTAGGTTGCATCCCGTCCATCGCCAGCCGCTGGCTGGTGCCCCGCCTGCCCGCCTTCACCGCCAGCCATCCCGACATCGGCATGCGCGTCGCCTATGCCAAGGCCGAGGACAGGCTTGGCGATGGCGACAATGACGTGCTGATCACGCTCGGCGCCGATCCGACGCCCGGCGTCACCAGTCTGAAGCTGTTTTCGCGCCTCAACCGGCCGGTGTGCAGCCCCTATTACCTGGCCGGCAGGGAGCATCTGCGAACCCCTGCCGGGATCGCCGGCGCCGACCTGCTGCATGACGAGAACCGTCAGGGCTGGGGCGAATGGTTTGCCGAGGCCGGACTGGCCAAGGTCGATGTCGGCAACGGGCCGGTCTTTGCCGACTTCAACATTCTGGCGACTGCGGTCATTGCCGGCCACGGCGTGGCGCTTTGTCCAGTCGATGTTTTCCGCGACGAACTGAAGCGGGGCGACCTCGTGGTCCTGTCCGACATCTCGACCAATCGCGACAAGGCATACTTCCTGACCATGGCGGCGAATGCCTCGCCCGCCGCGCTCACCTTTGCCGACTGGTTTCGCCGTGAGGTTTCTGTCGGGCCGGACGATCAGCAGCCCCGCAACCTCACTTGACCACGAACCCGTGCGCGAACGGGTCACGGTCGTCGATGAAGATGGTGTTCAGGCCGGTCAGCCGCGCCCAGCCGCCGATCGACGGAATGATGGCCGGCTTGCCGGCGACGGTGACGTCCTTTTCCACCTTGCCCTTGAACAGCGAACCGATGATCGATTCATGGACAAAGCTGTCGCCCGCCTTGAGCTTGCCCTTGGCATGAAGCTGCGCCATGCGCGCCGAAGTGCCTGTGCCGCAAGGTGAGCGGTCGATCGCCTTGTCGCCATAGAAGACGGCGTTGCGCGCATCCGCGCCCGCCACCGTCGGCTTGCCGGTCCACAGCATGTGCGACAGCCCGACGATGCCGGGGTTTTCCGGATGCACGAATGAATACTTCTCGTTGAGCCGCTGCCGCACCACCGGGCTCCAGGCGATGAAGTCGCCGGCGGAATAATCAGCCATGTCGCGGTAATTCGCCTGCGGCTCGACGATGGCGTAGAAATTGCCACCATAGGCGACATCGACAGTGATTTCGCCAAGCTGCGGGCAGTCGACCGTCAGCCCTTCGGCATAAAGGAATGACGGCACATTGGTGATGCGCACCTCCTCGACATAGTCGCCCACCTGTTTGTACTCGGCGATGACCAGCCCGGCCGGCGTGTCGAGCCTGAGCACACCCGGCGTCTTTGGCTTGATCAACCCATGCTCGATTGCCATCGTCACCGTGCCGATCGTGCCGTGGCCGCACATCGGCAGGCAGCCCGAGGTTTCGATGAACAGGATGGCGATGTCGCAATCCTCGCGCGTCGGCGGATAGAGGATCGAGCCCGACATCACGTCATGGCCGCGCGGCTCGAACATCAGCCCGGTGCGGATCCAGTCATATTCCGCCAGGAAATGCGCCCGCCGCTCCATCATCGTCGAACCCTGGAGCAAAGGACCGCCACCGGCGACCAGCCGCACCGGATTGCCGCACGTATGGCCGTCGATGCAGAAGAAGAATTTTTTGGCCATGATTTCCTCGAACTCAAAACCGTTGCGGGCTGAAGGGAGCAAGATCGATCGGCGAAGTCTGCCCGAGAACGAGATCGCGGATCAAGCGGCCGCTGGCCGCCGCCTGGGTCAGGCCGAGATGGCCATGGCCAAAGGCGTAGACGACGTTGGGCGCGGTGCGCGCCGTGCCGATGACCGGCAGCGAATCCGGCAGCGACGGGCGATAGCCCATCCATTCGCGGCCACCTGACGCGTCCAGCCCCGGAAGGAATTGTCTGGCTTTTTCCAGCATGGCCTTCGAGCGCGCAAAATTCGGCGGCCGGTCGAGTCCGCCCAACTCGACGGCGCCGCCGACGCGCAGTCCAGTGTCGAGCGGCGTGATGACGAAGCCGTGGCCGGAGAAGATCAGCATCCGCCGCACATCGAAGGCGGTCTTCGGCAAGGTCGTGTTGTAACCGCGCTCGGTCTCGAGCGGGATAATGTCGCCGAGGTTCTTGGCCAGCAGATGCGACCATGCGCCAGCCGCGACGACGAGGTTCCTTGCCTGCTTGGTCGTACCGTCGGCCAGCGTTAGCGTCGCGCCAGCATGATCGGCCGCGACGCGCTCGACGCGTGCTTTTTCGAAACGCGCGCCCAACCCTTCGGCATAGGCCCACACCGCCTTGCCGAGCAGTTTCGGGTCGGCAACGGTCTTCCATACCGGTACGAAGGTGCCCTTGATGAAGCGCGGCGACAGGCCCGGCTGCAGCCGCGCCAGTTCGTCGCCTTCGACATGGCGAAAGCCGATGCCGAAACGCTCGCGCGCCGCCCAGCCGGGGAGCCCGCCCTGAAACTCGGCCTCGCTTTCGTAGAGTTCCAGCGAGCCGTCCTCGTGCAGCATCGGCCGCGCGCCGGAACGGTCGAGCAGTCCCATCCATTCTGCCTCGGCGAGCTTCATCATGCCGGCCTGCGCGGCGAGGCTCGCCTCGTAATGCCTCGACGCGCCGGCGCGCCAAAAGCGGATCAGCCAAGGCAGGAGTTTGGGCAAATAGGCTGGTGGTATGGCGAGCGGCCCGAGCGGGTCGGCAAGCCATTTCGGCAATTGCCGCATCATCCCCTTATGCGCCATCGGCAGCACGTCGGAGAAGGCAAAGGCGGCGGCATTGCCGGAACTGGTTTCCTCGCAAATGCCGGTGCGGTCGAAGATGGTGACGCTGCGCCCTGCCTCGGCCAGCAGGGCTGCGGCACAGATGCCGACAATGCCGCCACCGACAATGGCGATGTCCAGCGTTTGCGCAGTCACGATGGGCTGTCTCCAGCTTTCAGGGCTTTCGTCATCAGCGGGTTCTTCCGGTCAGACTGTACAATCTCCCAGCCGAGCCTTTGATAGAACCCTTCGGCATCCCTGGCGGCATTGACTTCCAGCCGAACGAGACCGAGACCACGGGCATAGGTTTCGACTTGCCTCATGAGGGCGCGCCCCAGGCCGCGCCGCTGCAGCCCGGATTCGATCGCAACAAGCCTGACAATGCCGAGGTGCTGGTCGACAACATCCAGCCTGGCAGTCCCCACCGGCCCGTTATCATGCATGAGGAGCAGCGGATGATTGTTGGCAAGACGGTCGTCGGGATGCCGTTCGTCATAACCGCCCAAGCCCCGATCCTCCCAAAGAACGCGCTTGCGTATGCTGTGATATGCCGTCCAGTCTCCATCGCTTTCGACACGCTTGAGATGAGACGGCATCCAACCTTCCTCAGAACGTCGGCAGCTTCGGCCGTACCGCCAGTGCGTCCTTGACGATCTTTTCGACTGCCTTGCGGCGCTCGCCCGCCAAAGGCTGACGCGGCATGCGCACGCGATCATTTGTGTTGATCGCGAACACTTCGGCAAGCTTGATGTTTTGTACCAGATAGGTCGAGACATCGAGATCGAGCAGCGGCCGGAACCAGCGGTAGATCGAAAGCGCCTCTTCGCGGCGGCCCTGCTTCATCAGCTGGTAGATGGCGACGGTCTCGCGCGGGAAGGCGACGACCAGACCCGCCACCCAGCCGATGGCGCCGACCGACAGCGCCTCGAATGCGAGATTGTCGACGCCGGTGAAGAGGTCGTAGCGGTCGCCGAACCGGTTGATGATCTCGGTCGAACGGCGGATATCGTCGGACGATTCCTTGATGGCAACGAAGCGCTTGTCGGCGGCCAGCTCCTCCATCTGGTCGACGGTGACGTCGACGCGGTAGGCGAGCCGGTTGGAGTAGATCATCACCGGCAGGTCGCCGGCCTGGGCGACGGCGCGCAAGGCGGCAACCGTCTCTTCCGAATTGGTGTGGTAGATCGGGCTCGGCACCACCATCAGCCCGTTGGCGCCTTCCCGGCTCGCGCGCTTGGCGATGCTTGCCGCCTCGCGGGTGCCGGCCTCATTGATGGTCAGCAGCACCGGCTTCTTCCCGGCGACTTTCTGCGCCGTCTTCAGCACCTCGATCTTCTCGTCATGCGACAGCATCGGGCCTTCGCCGAGCGAGCCGCACACTATGATGCCGTCGCAACCCGCCTCCATCTGCAAGGCAAAGCAGCGCTCCATCTCGGCATGATCGAGGCGGTCGTCGGCAGTGAATTTGGTCGTGACGGCGGGGAAAACTCCGGTCCACATGGTCATTTCTCCATCTGATATATCAGCCGTATATCTGGTAAGAAATCCGCTGTCAATGCGGAATCTGTTATGATATATCTAAAATATATCAGGAGACCGCCTTTGATATCCATCGAACCAGGCACGACATCCGAACCGGCTGCCGCCAAGGCGTACCGCGTGCTCGAGCACATGATCGTGACGCTGGAACTGGCGCCGTCGAGCTTCGTCACCGAGGGCGCCCTGATCGAAAGGCTCAGCCTTGGCCGCACGCCGGTGCGCGAAGCGATCCAGCGCCTGGCCTGGGAAGGGCTGCTGGACGTCAGGCCGCGCGCCGGCATCGCCATTGCCCCGCTGCATCCCGGCGACTGGCTGCGCGTGCTCGACGCGCGCCGCGGCGTCGAGGTGGTGTTGGCCCGCTCGGCCGCCCGTTTCGTCACCCGTGAAGCCGCCGACATGTTTCACGACGCGGCGCTATCCATGCAGAAGGCGGTCATCTCCGGCAATGTGCTGGCCTTCATCCAGGCCGACAAGGCGCTCGACGAGGCCCTGGCGCTGGCTGCCGACAACCCGTTCGCGGCGCGCCTTGCCGCACCCTTGCAGACCCACAGCCGTCGCTTCTGGTTCCGCTACAAGGCCGACACCGGCCTTGCCGAATCCGCCGAGCACCACGTCGCCCTGATCCGCTCAATCCTGGCCGGCGACGAGGAAGCCGCCGCCAAGGACGCCAAACGCCTGATGGCGCTGCTGCGCGGCCATGCCGAGACGGCGGCCACCCGCTGATCAGGCAACTCAGTTCCCGTGCGCCATCTCGGTCACGGTGAGGGTATCCTCCCATCCCTCACCGATCGCGAGGATGCAGCTTTGGCTGTTTACGTCGGTTATCAGCAAGGTCCATGTCCCACTTGCCGAGACATAGATTTCGACAATGGCAGCTTGCCCGACAACTCCGTAGCCGATCTGCCTTTGTTGAAAGGCCTGCGCCAGTCCGGCGATAACATCACTGTGGCCGCCGCAGACGAGTTGCGCCTGTACGGGCAGCGTCGACAGCGCCAGCGCGGCGCCGATCGCAGCTATCCTGATCCATCGAAACGAAAATTTGTGTGCCATTTGGCACCTCCTTCGCCTTCACGTTCCGGCAAAGGGAGGCACATAGGCAGCCTCAATGTGCCGGAGCGTTCCAGGCCGGGTCCGACGTTTTCATCACGTCACTCCTTCTGGTTTCCGGTCTGTCTTCTGGGAATTTTATCACATTCCCTGGATTCGATATGGTGCGGCCCCGATCTGAAAACAAGCACCTTTGCGGGCCTTGCGGCGCGTTGCAGGCACGGTCGGCGTCAGACTTCCGCAGATTCGCGAAGTGCTGCCCATTTCAGCAAGGCGTCGAGGGCCGGGCACAGGGCCTGGCCCCAATCCGTCAGGCAATACTCGACCTTCGGCGGCACCTGATGGTGGACGATACGGCGCACGATGCCGTCGGCCTCCATCTGCCGCAACTGCTGGATCAGCATCTTCTGCGAGATCGCCGGAATCGCCCGTTCAAGGTCGGAAAAGCGCAGCACCTTGCCGCCGAACAGATGAAACAGGATCACCAGTTTCCAGCGCCCTTCGAGGATGCGCAGCACATTCTCGACGCCGCTCGCCGCGGATGAGGGCGTCAACGGTGCGACCTTGCTTTCAGGCCCAATCTTGCTTTCAGGCCCGGCCTTACTTTCAGGTAAGTACCTTACCTTTTCGTCGGTTCTTGTCATTTCCGCAGCATATCTCACTTTAGGGATCGAACAAGCACCGCCGACGTCAAGCCGGCGGGCGACAATCGGAACCGGAGACGAGACCATGACCGTAAAGCTTCCCCAGCCGCTGGCGGATTATTTTGCTGCCAAGAACCGGCACGACATCGACGCAATGCTCACCCCCTTCGCACCGGACGCCACGGTTCGCGACGAAGGCGAAACCCATCAGGGGTCAGCTGCCATCCGCAGCTGGATGGATGCAACCACACGCAAGTACCGGGTGACAGTGGAGGTCGCCGACGCGACGGTCAACGGCCATGTGTGGCGGGTCGCCGGCATCGTCTCTGGCAATTTCCCCGGCAGTCCGGCGACGCTGCACTATAACTTCATGCTGGCCGGTGAGCGGATCACGCGGCTGGAAATCGGCGCATGACCATGCCGCCGGCGAGGCCACCGTTCACCGGCTTTTTACGGTGGGGTGACGCAAGGCACAGCGCCTGTTCCGTCATGTATCGTGGCCGGACTGGGCCACGACACTTTCCCAATTGTTGCCGGCCGCGATGATGCAGCTTGTGCCGGCGACATTGGTGACGACGATCGTCCAGGTTCCGCTCTCACCGACGAAGACTTCCATGATCGCGGTCTGACCGATCAGCCCGAACGCAAACTGCTTTTCCTGGAAATTCTCGCTCAGATGCGCGACGAGAACGCCGTGCTCAACGCAGAACTGGTACCGAGCGCTGGCGGCACTCGTGCCCATCGCCAGTGCACCGGCAAGAACCAGGGTCTTCACCCAAGCTAACAGAGATTTGCGTGCCATAGAGCACCTCCTTTGCCATCGCATCCCGGCAAGAAGAGGTGGTTGACGGCCTCATTTTGCCGGGACGACCCAGGCCGGTTCCGACGTCATCATCGCGTCGCTCCTTTCTGTGTTCCGGTCTGCCATCCAGCGGATGTTCCCGCTATGTTCCATATATGGTGTCAGCGAGAGAAAATAACAAGCGGCCGATACGACCCGCGACCCGAAGGCAGAAAGGCCCGGGCTTTTCCGCCCGGGCCTTTTTCATCTCAAATAGGGTGGATCAGCTCGCCCGCGTGCCCACAGCCGAGGCGAGGACACGCAAACGAAGAAGCATCCGGTCAGTTCATCGTCGGGATGACGAACTCCGCGCCGTCCTTGATACCGGACGGCCAGCGCGACGTCACCGTCTTGGTCTTGGTGTAGAAGCGGAACGCATCCGGGCCATGCTGATTGAGGTCGCCGAAGGACGACGCTTTCCAGCCGCCGAAGGTGTAGTAGGCGATCGGCACCGGGATCGGCACGTTGATGCCGACCATGCCGACCTGGACCCGGGAAGCGAAGTCACGCGCGGCATCGCCGTCGCGGGTGAAGATGGCGACGCCATTGCCCATTTCGTGGTCATTGGCGAACTTGATGGCGTTCTCATAGGTCGGCGCGCGCACCACCGAAAGCACCGGGCCAAAAATCTCTTCCTTGTAGATGCGCATGTCGGCGGTGACGTTGTCGAACAGGCAGCCGCCCATATAGTAGCCGTCCTCGTAGCCCTGCATCTTGAAGCCGCGGCCGTCGACGACCAGCTTGGCGCCTTCCTTGACGCCAATGTCGACATAGCCCTTGACCCGCTCCAGGGCCTGCGCCGTCACCAGCGGGCCGAAATCGGCGGACGAATCCGTCGACGGGCCGACCTTGAGGCTTTCGACACGCGGGATCAGCTTTTCCATCAGCCGGTTGGCGGTGTCGTTGCCGACCGGAACCGCCACCGAGATCGCCATGCAGCGCTCGCCGGCCGAACCGTAGCCGGCGCCGATCAGCGCATCGACCGTCTGGTCCATGTCGGCGTCGGGCATGATGATCATGTGGTTCTTGGCGCCGCCGAAGCACTGCACGCGCTTGCCGGCGGCCGTGCCGCGCGAATAGATGTAATGCGCGATCGGCGTCGAACCGACAAAGCCGATGGCCTTGATGTCGGCATCGTCGAGAATGGCGTCGACGACGTCCTTGTCGCCGTTGACGACGTTGAGGATGCCGGCAGGCAGGCCGGCCTCGATGAACAGTTCGGCGATGCGCATCGGCACGCCCGGATCACGCTCCGAGGGCTTCAGGATGAACGCGTTGCCGCAAGCGATTGCCGGCGCGATCTTCCACAGCGGGATCATTGCCGGGAAATTGAACGGGGTGATGCCGGCGACGACGCCGAGCGGCTGGCGCATTGAATAGACATCGATGCCGGGGCCGGCGCCGTCGGTGAATTCGCCCTTCATCATGTGCGGAGCGCCGATGCAGACTTCGACCACTTCGAGGCCGCGCTGGATGTCGCCCTTGGCGTCGGCGATGGTCTTGCCGTGTTCGCGCGCCAGTATGTCGGCCAGTTCGTCATAGTCGCGAGCGACCAGTTCGAGGAATTTCATCAAGACGCGCACACGGCGCTGCGGGTTGGTCGCAGCCCATTTGAGCTGTGCTTCCTTGGCGTTGAGAACAGCCGCGCGCAATTCCGCCGGCGAAGCCAGCGCCACCGTGCCGCGCACCGTGCCGTCCATCGGCTGCATGACATCCTGCTTGCGCCCGCTGGTCCCGGCGACATGCTTGCCGCCGATGAAATGACCGTATTCGATCATGGTTTCTCTCCCTGAGTTTGTGATGCTGCAGTGAACGCCTTTGCGGGGGCGAAAGCAACGCGAGGGAGAACGCAACCGTTGTGCAGGAAATAGACAACGGTGGTCGAGTGTGCATTAATTGCCGCAAATGGCGATGTCACGAATTATCTGCTTGAGGACAACCGGTTGAGTTCCTTCGCGCCCCCCTCTGTCCTGCCGGACATCTCCCCCACTTGGGGGGAGATTGCTCGGTCATCCCCGCTTTCGCCAATCGCAACCGTTGCTGAAGGAGAGCAGTCGGCGGAACTTCCAATCTCCCCCCTTGTGGGGGAGATGTCCGGCAGGACAGAGGGGGGCGCCACAGAACGCGACGTTGACCATCATCATCCGGACCACCCCCATGAACTGGGATGACGTCCGCATCTTCCTCGCCGTCGCCCGCGCTGGCCAGATCCTTGGCGCCGCCAAGCGCCTCGAGCTCAACCACGCCACGGTCTCGCGCCGCATCGCGGCACTCGAGGATGCGCTGCGCACAAAACTGTTTCGCCGGCTTACCACCGGCAGCGAGCTGACGCCGGCCGGCGAGCGCTTCCTCGACATTGCCGAGCGCATGGAGGGCGACATGATTGCCGCGCGCTCGACCGTGTCGGGCGAAGGCGACGATATTTCCGGCACGGTGCGCATCGGCGCGCCCGACGGGTTCGGCGTCGCATTCCTGGCCACGCGCCTCGGCGCGCTGACGGCGCTGCACCGCGAACTGACCATCCAGCTGGTGCCGGTGCCGCGTTCCTTCTCGCTGTCACGGCGCGAGGCCGACATCGCCATCACCGTCGAGCGGCCGAGCGAAGGCAGGTTGGTGGCGGGAAAGCTGGTCGACTACACGCTCGGCCTGTTTGCCTCACGCGGCTATGTCGAGGCGCATGGCCTGCCGCAGACATCAGCGGAACTTAGCCAGCATACATTGATCGGCTACGTGCCGGACCTCATCGTCAGCCCGTCACTCGACTATGCGGCCGAGTTCAGCCCGGACTGGCGCACCAGTTTTGCCATTTCCTCAGCCCTCGGCCAGGCCGAAGCGGTGCGTTCAGGCGCCGGCATCGGCATTCTGCACACCTTCGTCGCCCGCTCGATGCCGGAGCTGATCCCCGTCGACATCGTGGCGCCGATCCGCCGCGCCTATTGGTTGGTCTATCACGAATCGGTCCGGCCCCTGCGCCGCGTGCAGATCGTCGCCAACTTCATCACCAAGGCGGTGGAACGCGAACGCGGGCTGTTCGTGTAAGTGCCGCCTTTCCCCTGCCATAAAATCCCCTTCCCTTGCCACGGAATCAATGAGTGTGGCATCAGGCACAGGATTTTGCCGCAGGTACGGTGGAGCGCCGGGGTGGCACATTTTTCGGAAAACTGGCGCGGATAACAATGCGAGCCGTTCTTGCCATCCTCCTGCTGGCCTGGCTTTCGGCCTGCGCCAATCCATGGACCCAAGTTCCGGAAGCCGAATTGCCAAAGCCGGTCCGCACCGCGATGGCCCGCCCCTCGCCTTTCGTCTTCGGCAATTATTGCGGCCCCGGCACCCGCACCGGCGACCTCTCGGCCCGTCCGGTCGACCGGCTCGACAGCGCCTGCCAGATCCACGACGCCTGCTACATCGCACGCCGCAATCATTGCGCCTGCGACGGCGCGCTCGTCGCCTCGGCAAAAGCGATCCGCGACGACAGGACGGCGCCAAAAAAGATGCGCGGCGAGGCCGAGCTCTTGATCGCCACCTTTGCGCTTCCCGTCTGCAAGGTCTTTCCGCAAGGCTTCCTGCCACCGCGCGATCCGGCTGAGCTGAAGACGATGAACAGGGCGACGGGATGAACCGCGCCTTCCGCCTGGCCCTTGCCGGGCTGGCGCTAGCAGCCCTTGCCGCCTGCGCCGGTCCGCTCAAACACAGCTGCGATTTCTTCCCCGATGCTAGGGACTGCGGACGGCCCTCGCTGTCGGCGGGCACACCGGGGCCGCGGACCGCGGCCGCCGCGTTTTTCGGCGACGCCGGCACCAGCGATTACGAAAGGCAGTTTCTGGCACTGCTCGCCTACAACCAGATCGGCGCCATGGACAGGGAGAACGGCACCGGTCCGTTCGGCCATGACCGCCATGCCATCGCCAACCGCGATTTCCAGGCCACCTACCGGACCCTGGAACAGCTGGCGAAGCCGGTTACGGCCGAACAGATGCCGGCGGCGAGCGGCAAGCCTGGCGAAGGCCACTTCGACGGCCGGTGGCGGGTGTCGCGGCAGACCCTCTATGTCGACGCCGCTGCCCGTCCCTCCGCGCCCAAGACATTCAGTTTTTCCGGCCTGCAGGCGCGCTCGATCGAAATCGTGCTGCGCCAGTCGGGCCACCAACCAGTCGACATATCGGGCGCCTGCGACGGCACGCTGGCGATCCGCGCCGGTGGCAGCTCGCGCACCATCACCGCTGGCGCGCCATTTCGCTTTCACCTGTCGGGAGAAGAAGCCGCCACCGCCAGCCTGTTTCCAGGTGACAGTCTGAACCGCTGCGATCTCAAGCTCAGCTCCAGCTTCGCACCTGCCGGCGCCCCGCTCACCATCCTGCGCGAAGAGGTTGCCTATCCGGCGCTTGCCGCGCTCGACAGCCGCTACGAGCGCTGTCCGGTGCCAGATCCCTTCGGGTTGGAAGAGCTTGACCGCGTCTTCTACGCCGGCCGCTGGCTTTCGCAGACCTGCTCGCTGCCGCTCGGCCAACCACGCCTGCTGCGCAAATCGCGCGACGGCTTCAACGCCAAGGTCGAAGCGCTGCTCGGTGCGCCGCTACCCGAAAGCGCCTTCGACAAGGTCGATCCCGAACTGCCGCTCGACTTCTCGCACGCGCCGAAACTCAAGCTGATCTATCTGTCGTCACTGGAGTTCAAGGCCGACTTTTCCGGCCGCGTCATCGAGCGGCTGATCCGCCATCACGCGGCCCTCGGCACCAAGGTGCGCATCATGGTCACCGACGTGCTGGAGCGCGACAAGGATGATGCGCTGCTGCACCGGCTGGCCGCCGAATACCCCAATGTCGAGGTGCAGGAATATCGCTGGCGGGCCGACCAGGGCGCGCCGATCGACGAGCAGCTGTCGCAGTTGCACAAGACCCATCACGTCAAGATGCTGGCAACGCTGGCGCAGAATCCCGCCCGCTCGCGCGTCATCATCGGCGGCCGCAACATCCATGACGGCTTCCTGTTCCACAAGCCTATCGACCTGTCGCGTTATCCAAAGCTGGAACAATACGGCAAGACCGATGGCTTCTCGCTGAACTACTATTCGAACTGGAGCGATTTCGACATCGAGTTCGCCGATCCGGCAACCGTCGAGACGCTCGCCGCGCATCTTTCGACATTGTGGCTGCGCGACGCCGACACCAATATTATCAGGCCTTTCTCCATTCCGGTGCGCACCGACGGCCGGCGCCCGCCAGGCACGGTGCGCCACTTCATTTCCGTGCCCTACGAGGACAACCACGCGCTGGAGACCTATTTCGTCGAACTGATCGACACCGCAGAGCATCATATCGAGATCGTCAATCCCTATCTCAATCTGACGCCGAAGCTCAGCCTCGCCATCGAGCGGGCACTGGCGCGCGGCGTCAGGATCGACATAGTCGGCCGCATCGACCTCAAGGGCGACATTGGCGGCAGGTTGCTGACCGCCCTCAACACGCTGTTCGTCGAGAAATATGGCGACCGCATCAACATCCGCGAATTCAAGGCGCCCGATGTCGTGCTGCATTCCAAGATCATGATGATCGACGAAAGGCTGGTGACGATCTCGTCGGTCAACCTCAACAACCGCAGCTTCTTCCATGACCTGGAAAACGGCATGATGGTGCTCGACCCCGCCTTCTACGCCAGAATGCAGCCGGTCTATGACGACTATGTCGCCCATTCGAACCCGGTCTCGACCAAGGTGACGATATCCTGGGCCTACCGGTGGCTGTTCTCGAAGGGCTGGGTGAAGGAGGCGTTTTAGCTTCCTACCTCAAATACCGTTCCGGCCCCAGCTCCCGCACATCGATATCAGGCACTTTGCTGGAGATGATGTCGGACAGCACCTTGGCCGAGCCGCAGGCCATGGTCCAGCCAAGTGTGCCATGGCCGGTGTTGAGGTAGAGGTTGGAGAACTCGGTGCGGCCGATCAGCGGTGGCCCGTCCGGCGTCATCGGCCGCAGCCCGCACCAGAACGACGCTGCCTTGAGGTCGCCGCCATCCGGGAACAGATCGCCGACCGAATGTTCGAGCGTGCGTCGCCGCGATTCGTGCAGCCTGAGGTCGAAGCCGGAAATCTCCGCCGTGCCGCCGACGCGGATGCGGTCGCCGAGCCGTGTGATCGCCACCTTGTAGGTTTCGTCCATCACCGTCGATTCCGGTGCTGCCGCCGCATCCTTGATCGGCACGGTGATCGAATAACCCTTGACCGGATAGACCGGGATCGGACGCCTGAGCAGCCGYATGAAACGCGCCGAATAGCTGCCCAGCGCCAGCACATAGGCGTCGGCCGCGCGCGAGCGCTGATCCGTGCCGAAGCTGACGATGCGATTGCGGTTCTTGGTGAAGCGCCTGATCTGCGTGCCGTATTCGAACGTGACGCCGCGCGCCACGCAGAGCTCGGCCAATCTGTCGGTGAACATCTTGCAGTCGCCGGTTTCGTCGCCGGGCAATCTCAGCCCGCCGACAAATTTTTCCCGCACGCCAGCCAGCGCCGGCTCGGCCGCGATGCAGCCTTCGGGGTCGAGCAGCTCGTAGGGTACGCCGTATTTTTTCAGCACCTCGACGTCGCCGCCGGTACCGTCGAGCTGCTTTTGCGTGCGAAACAGCTGCAGCGTGCCTTTGGCCCGTTCGTCATAGGCGATGCCGGTCGCCTCGCGCAGCGCCTTCAGCGTGTCGCGGCTGTATTCGGCGAGCGGCACCATGCGCGCCTTGTTGATGGCGTAGCGATCGGCCGTGCAGTTGCGCAGCATCTTGAGCAGCCACGTCCACATATGCGGATCGAAGGCCGGGCGCACGACCAGCGGACCATGCTTCATCAACAGCCATTTGATTGCCTTCAGCGGGATGCCGGGACCGGCCCAGGGCGAGGCATAGCCAGGCGACACCTCGCCGGCATTGGCGAAGCTGGTTTCCAGCGCCGGCCCTTTCTGGCGGTCGAAAACCGTGACCTCGTGGCCTGCCTCGGCGAGATAATAGGCTGTGGTGACCCCGATCACGCCGCCGCCCAACACGAAGATCTTCATCGCATCACTCTCCACGACGACATCTGTCAGAAGGCCGCCGCCTCCTGTCTGCCGGATTTTGCAGCGTCCGCCAAGGGGGCGCGTCTCGTCCTATGCGTTCACGTAGCGGCGGTGGAAGCGGGGGCCGAGGCTGGTCAGGATTTCATAGCCGATCGTGCCGGCATGGCCGGCGGCGTCATCGACGCTCTGCGACGGACCCAAGAGTTCGACAAGGTCGCCTTCGCGCAGCCGCCCGGCCGGCAGCGCCGATATGTCGAGGATGATCGAATCCATCGACACCCGCCCGACAAAGGGCAGCCGCACGCCGTCGAACCAGGCGGCCGACGCAGCGCGCCGGTGCCAGCCATCGGCATAACCGAGCGAAATCGTCGCCGCGCGCAAGGGACCGCTGGCCAGAAACGCATGGCCGTAGCCGACGCCCGCACCCTTGTCGATGCTGCGTGTTTGGATGATCTTTGCCTCGAGCCGCACCACCGGTAGCATCGGGTTCGCCTCCCCTGGCGTCGGATTGATGCCGTAGAGCGCTGCGCCCGGGCGGGCGAGGTCGAAACGATAGGGAAAGCCCAGAAAGATGCCGGAGGAATTGTCGAGCGACGCCGGCGCCTTGGGCAGCATGGCACGCAGCCGTTCGAACTCCTTGAGCTGCGCGTCGTTGGCCGCATTGGCGGGTTCGTCGGCCCGCGCCAGATGGCTCATGACGAGGACGACATCTACGCCGGCAAAAGCATCGGCGGCAAGCGCCTCGACCTCGGCGGGCGCCATCCCCAGCCGTGACATGCCGCTATCGACCTGGATGGCCGCCTTGAACTTGCGGCCTGCCTTTTGGCCCGCCTCGCTCCACGCCTTCAGTTGTCCGGCGCTGTTGATGACGGGCACAAGATCCGCCGCAACCGCTTCCGGTTCCGAGCCCGGCGGCAGGCCGTTCAGCACATGGATCTCCGGTCGCGACCCAACTGCGTCGCGCAGCGCGACACCCTCAGCGAGATGCGCGACAAAGAAGATGTCGCAGCCCTCGGCAACGAGTGCGGCCGCCACCTGGCGCGCGCCGAGCCCGTAGGCGTCGGCCTTGACGACACCAGCGCAGCGCACGCCGCCGAGTTTGGCCTTCAGCCGCCGGTAATTCTCTCTGACAGCGCCAAGATCGATGGTCAGGATCGCGCCGGCCGCCGCTTCGCTGATCGGCTGCGAGCCGGTTTCCGGCTCTGAACGCGATGACTTCCCCAGGGCGCTGCTCATCCCGGCTCCTGACCAGAGCACCAAACAAACCCTATCAGTAAGGACAGTTCATGGACGCCGCAACAGCCGAGCCTTCAGCCCGCTACGCCAGGTGGCGGAACGCCGCCACCACATCCTCATAGACCTTGCGCTTGAACGGCACGATCAGGTCGGGCAGGTCCCGCATCGGCCGCCAGGCCCATTCATCGAATTCGGCGGTATGGCCGCCGGGCGGCGGGTTGATCTGGATCTCGCTGGTCTCGCCGTGAAAGCGGTAGGCGAACCACTTCTGCGTCTGGCCACGATAGCGCCCCTTGAAGGCGATGCCGACCAGATCGGCCGGCAGATCGTAGTTGATCCAGTGTGGCGCTTCGGCCAGCAGCGTGACCGAGCGCATGCCGGTCTCTTCGTAGAGCTCGCGCCCGGCCGCCTCCAGCGGCTCCTCGCCCTTGTCGATGCCGCCCTGCGGCATCTGCCAGAGCTGCGTGGTGCCGGCGAATTCGCTATCCGGCTCGGCGATGCGATGCCCGACCCAGACCAGCCCATCGCCATTGAGGATCATCAGTCCGACGCAGGGCCGGTAAGGCAGCGTCTCTGGATCGATCTTTTTAGCCATCTGTCAGGTCCAGCCGTTTCGAAAGTTCGCGTCGGTCCGGCAGATAGCGCTAATTCTTTTGCGGGTCGATGGCCACTGCCGAGATCGGAACGATTTCGATGCCGCGCTTCTTCGCCTCCACGATCCAGGAGGTGACAGTGTCGACGGTGAGGTCGAAGGCCGAGCCGATGCCGACGGCGGAGCCTTTGGCGCGCGCGGTCGCTTCCAGCGCGTCCAATTTTTTCAAGATGGCGCCGCGGTCCTGCACGGCGTCGATCGCCGTGTCACCGGCGACGAACGGCACGCCGTCCTTCAAGGCGAGGTCGGGCGCCAGGCTCCGCGCGGACGAGCCGTCATCGATATAGGCAAGGCCACGCTTGCCGAGCTCGGCCATGAACGGTTCCATCGCCGTCGCGTCGGCCGAAAAGCGCGCGCCCATATAGTTCATGACGCCGGTATAGTTGGTGGTCCGCGACAGCGCCCAGCGCAAATTCTTCAGATTCTCATCCGGGCTCGCCGCCACCGTCAGCGTGTTGCGGCCGGGATTGACGTTGGGATAGTCGAACGGTTCGAGCGGCACCTGCATGACGACCTCATGCCCGCTCTGCCGTGCCGCCTGCATCCAGCGGCCGATGCTGTTGCCTTGCGGAGCAAAGGCCAAAGTCACTTCCGCCGGAAGCTTGGCGATCGCAGCCTGCGTGCCGGTCTGCGACACGGCAAGCCCACCGACGACAATCGCCACGCGGGCGCCGCGCGAACCCGACCACGGCCTGGCATAGACGTCGAACGGCCGCCGGCCGTCGGCGGCGCGGACCGGCAGCGGACCGGTGTCGCTGGCCTCGATCAGGGCCTTGTCAGGGATATGCGCGATCTTCAGATTCTGGCCGATCGTCGAAGGGTCATGGATGACGATGGCTGCATTGGGCGGACCATCGCCCTCCTGGGTCTGCACATGGATGATCTGCGGCCCGCTTACCTTGGGCGGCGTTTCCGCCTTCGGCGCAGCAGGTGCGGTAGTCGGTGCCGCCGGTGCCGCCGCGACAGGCTCGGCCGCCGTCACCTTCGGCGTCGAGACCGCCGCCTGTTCGGGCTTGCGGAAAGGCTTTTCGCGCAGCGCGATCGCACCGGAGATGCCTACAGCCGCAAGCACGACCAGTGTCGTCGCGACAGCACGGCCGCTGATTCCGCGCGACGCAGGGCGCGGCCGGGCGGTCTGTCCGAGCGGGCGTTCGATGTCTTTGCCGATGTCAGCCAAGCCGCATCCCCGGGCGCACGATCAGCGAAACCTTTTCGCCATGCGCATATCCAAAACTGACGGCGCGTCCCCGGCGCCTTTTGAGGCACTGCTCTCCATCCACTGCCTCCGAATCAAACTGCCGGAACCTTGCGGTCCCGGCAGCATTGCATCGCTTTCAAACAGGCGGCCAGAGCCGCCGGTCGACTTTACTGGTTGAGCACGGCCTTCTCCGGATTCGGCGGGAACGCCGGATCCGTCTTCTGGCCGCGCAGCAGCTGTTCGGCGTAGATGAGCTGCAGATCGTCCTTCGGATCCGGCGGCACATAGGCAGCCGAGCCCGAACCGGTATCGCTCTCGTCGGCGCCCTTGATATGGCCCTTGAGGTCCGATTCGCCGCGCGTCAGATCCCTGCCCTGCAGTTCGGGCGGCAGCGGCTGGTCGACCTTGATGTCGGGCGTGATGCCCTTGCCCTGGATCGACTTGCCGGACGGCGTGTAATAGAGCGCCGTCGTCAGGCGCAGCGCGCCGTTCTCGCCAAGCGGGATGATGGTCTGCACCGAGCCCTTGCCGAAGGACTGCGTGCCGACCACGGTGGCGCGGCGCAGATCCTGCAGCGCGCCGGCAACGATCTCCGAGGCGCTGGCCGAACCGCCATTGACGAGCACGATCAGCGGCTTGGCGCCGATGTCGTCGCCTGCCTTGGCGTCGAAGCGGGTGACGTCCTTCGGATCGCGGCCGCGGGTCGAGACGATCTCGCCACGGTCGAGGAAGGCGTCGGAAACGCTCACCGCCTGGTCGAGCAGGCCGCCTGGGTTGAGGCGCAGGTCGAGCACATAGCCCTTGAGCTTGTCGTTCGGCACCTGCTTCTTGATGGTGTCGATGGCGTTCTCGAGGTCGTCATAGGTCTTTTCGGTGAAGGACGTGATCTTCATGTAGCCGATGTCGTTCTCGACCCGGAACTTGACCGCCTTGACCTTGATGATGTCGCGAACCACCGTCAGCTCGATCGGCTTGTCGGCGCCCTGGCGCAGGATGGTGAGCTTGATCGGCGTGTTGACCAGGCCGCGCATCTTCTCGACCGCGTCGTTGAGCGTCAGGCCGCGAACCTCTTCGCCGTCGATCTTGGCGATATAGTCGCCGGCCAGCACGCCTGCCTTGGCGGCCGGGGTGTCGTCGATCGGCGTGATCACCTTGACCAGGTCGTTCTCCATGGTGACCTCGATGCCGAGGCCGCCGAACTCACCCTTGGTCTGCACGCGCATGTCCTGCGCCTGCTCGGCATTCATGTAGGAGGAGTGCGGGTCGAGCGAGGCGAGCATGCCGTTGATGGCGTTTTCGACCAGCGACTTGTCGTCCGGCGGCGTCACATACTGCGCCCGCACGCGCTCGAAGATGTCACCGAAGATCGCCAGTTGCTTGTAGGTTTCGGAGCCTGCAGCGTTCGCCGTCGAGCCGGGCGCGCCATAGACCAGGCTCATCGCTGACGCGCCCATCAGCGCACCGGCAATAAGAAGCGACAGTTTCCGCATCATTTCACGTCCTTCCAGAGAAGCGGTCCGCCCACCATGGGGTCGGATCGACGGGTTTTCCATCCTTGCGGAACTCGACGTAGAGTTCCGGCGTGGCATTTCCATTCTTCGAGGCCGAGGTGCTTGCCACCCGGGCCTCTCCCATCGCGCCGACCGGCTCTCCTGCGAGCACCGACTGGCCAGACGCGACGCTGATTCTGCTCATCCCCGCCAGGACGACATGATAGCCGTCTCCCGCATTGAGGATCAAGAGTTGACCATAGGAGCGAAAAGGCCCCGCATAAAGCACATTTCCGTCCGCAGGTGCGGTGACGATGGCTCCCGATTGTGTCGCAACCATGTCGCCAAGCATCACCGCGCCGTTACCGTCATCGGCCCCGAAACGGCGCTTGATCTTGCCGGTGACCGGCAGCGCGACCTGGCCCTGAAGCGCCGAAAACGGCACCGCCGCGGTGAGACGATTGCCTTCCGGCACCGGCAATGACGCCAGTTCCGTCGACGCGGTCGTATCGGCGTCGGTCTTATCGGCGTCGGCCGCCTTCTGCTCGCCGGCCTTCGCAGCATCCGCCGCCTTGCGGCTCTTGTCGGCCTCGAGCGAGGCAATCAGCTCCTTCAGGCTGCCGGCCTTGGCCGCAAGCGCCTGGGATCGCTGCTTTTCCGCCACCATCGCGGTCCAGGTGTCCGCCTCAAGCTTCTGCTTGGCTTCGAGCAGCATGGAGAGGCGTTTCTTTTCCGCCGTCTGCTCGCCGACCGCCGCCGTCAGCCGGGTCCGCTCGGCCTCGATCGAGGCCGTTACCCGTGTCTGTTCCTTGAGGTCGGCCAGCAATTTGTCGGTCTGTTGACGCAGTTCCGGCACCACGGCGCCGAGCAGAATGGCGCTGCGCACCGACGACAGCGCGTCTTCCGGCTTGACCAGGATCGCCGGTGGCGGGTTGAGCCCCATGCGCTGCAACGCGCCCAGCACCTCGGCCAGAACGTCGCGCCGCGCTGCCAGCGAGACGCGGATCTTCTGTTCCTCGGCCTTCAGGCCTTCGAGCCTGGCGCCGATATCCTCGATATCCTGGCCGAGCTTCTGCTCGGTCATCGCCGACTGGATCAGCGCCGCGGTGATCGAGGCATGGTCCTTCTTGACCGCCGCTATATCCGCGGCGAGCTTGGCCAGCCGTTCGGACGACAAAGTGATTTCGGCGGAAACCTTCTCATATTCAGCCCGGCTCTGGTCCGGGTCGGGCGCCACGTCGAGCGTGTTTTCAGCCCGCGCCAGCCCAAGCGACAGCAAAAGTACTGCCGCAGCGATGCCGCAGCGCGTGTGCCGGAAGCCCGTTCCTGATTTCCCGTTGTCAGCCATTGAAGCCCGAGTCTATGCGTGGCTTCGTTAACGAACCATCAACCATGATCGAAACCGAAGCCGAATGCATGTCGCCCAAAAGTGTCCTCGGTTTTGGGAAAACGACATGCATAAAACCAAAAGACCTAAAGCGCGTCGCATGACGCGCTTTAGCATAAAACAGCCGCGCATTGGGGCGGAAATCCGTACGGTTGGCGTCCACCCACCGGTTTATGAACGGTGGTACGGATGGCCTGAAAGAATCGTCGCCGCGCGGTAGAGCTGCTCACCCAGCATGACGCGCACCATTTGGTGCGGCCAGGTGGCCGCGCCGAACGACAGCACCAGATCGGCCTGGTCGCGAAGCGGCTGGTCGTGCCCGTCGGCACCGCCTATGGCGATGACCAGCGCCTTGCGGCCGCCGTCGCGCAACTGGCCGATGCAGCTGGCAAAATCGTCCGAGGTCAGGTTTTTGCCGCGCTCATCGAGCAGGAACAGCGCCGTGCCCGGCTGCAGTTGCGCCTGCAGTCTCTGGCCTTCCTCGCGGCGGCGCTCATTGGCGTTCTGGGCGCGTCCTTCGGGAATCTCGGTGACACCAGAGAATTCGAGCCCAATCGCCGGCCCGCTTTTGGCGAAACGCTCGAAATAGCGGTCGGCCAACTCTCTCTCGGGGCCGGTCTTCATCCGGCCCACGGCATGAACTGATATCTTCATCCCTGCCTCGCCGAGCTTTCACATGTCGCACCGACGACGGTTACGACATGAGACGGAGCTCAGTGCAAGGTCTCTTCCTCGAGGTCCGGCGCCTGCCACATCTTTTCAAGATTGTAGAATTCGCGGACTTCGGGGCGGAAGACATGGACGATGATGTCGCCTGAATCGATCAGGACCCAGTCGGCGCCGGACAGCCCCTCGACGCGCGCCATGCCGAGCCCGGCATCCTTGAGCGCCTTGAGGAGATGGTCGGCAACAGCCGAGACATGACGGTGCGATCGGCCCGACGCGATGACCATATAGTCGCCGAGGCTCGATTTCCGCTGAATGTCGATTGAGACAATGTTTTCGGCCTTGGAGTCTTCCAGACTGGCAAGGACTGTCGTGATGGCGCGGGACACGGCGTCGTTTACGCTGATCCCGGCCGGCGAAGGCACGATGTCGGCCTTCTTCCGCAGTGCTGTTCTCAGTGTATTTCCTTTCGCAGCAAGAACAACCAAATCACCCATAAAATCAGGTGACACCCCATAGATAGGCAGAGTTCCGTTGCAGTTTCAAGACGCAGGCCCTGCGAGCGCGAACGTCGCATCCGATTTCGGGTTCCGCAGCCCTTGAGAAAAATCGGAACCCATGGCCGCTGCACGGGTTATCGACACACCCCCAACCGGAATTTCCATGATGCCCATCGACCCCCAGAACACGCTCCTCACCGTGCAGGCAGGGCTTGCGCAACTCAGCACGCTGATCGTCTCCTATTCTTTCTCCGCCATCGGCGCCATCATCCTGCTGGTCGTCGGCTACATCGTGGCCGGCCTTGCCGAACGCTCGATCTTTGCCGGGCTTGGCCATATTCATGGCTTCGACGCGACGCTGCGCCATTTCTTCTCGAAGATCGTGCGCTACGCCATCCTGATCCTGGTCGTCATCATGGTGCTGGGACAGTTCGGCGTGCAGACGGCCTCGATCATCGCCGCCATCGGCGCCATCGGCCTCGCCATCGGGCTGGCGCTGCAAGGCACGCTGCAAAACATCGCCGCCGGCATCATGCTTCTGGCGCTCAGGCCATTCCGCATCGGCGAATATGTCGAGGTCGGCGCCATTGCCGGCACCGTCGAGGAAATCGGCCTGTTCGCCACCAAGCTTCGCACGACAGATGGCGTCTATGTTCTGGCGCCCAATTCGACGCTGTGGAACCAGCCGGTGCGCAATTTTACCCGCAACGGCGCGCGCCGCAGCGACATCACGCTCACCATCGGCTCGTGGAACGACATCGACCTGGCCCAGAAGACCATGCTGGGCGTCGCCGGTGGCGAGCGCCGCATCAAACGCGAGCCGGCGCCGATCGCCTTTGTCGCCACCGTCGGCGACGCCAGCGTCGCCATCACCTTGCGCTACTGGACGTCAGCGGCGGATTTCTTCGCCACCCAGATCGATCTCACGAAGCGCGTCAAGCAGGCCTTCGACGCCGAGGCCATCTCGGTACCGGCACCGCCTCCGGAAGCGCGGCAGCAGGCTTCCGCCACCCGACAGTAGGTCTGTGGAACTGGCCTAGCGCTGCTCTTCCGGGGCGTAAGCGAGCTCTACCGGCAACGGCGCCTGCGCCGACATCGGCGCGAAACTGCCGGTCTCCGTGGCAGGGACGGCGCGCGTCGTCGCCACCCGCCACAGCACGAACAGGCAGAAGACGGTGGCGATGACGATGGCCACATAGATGAAGGCTTGCGTTCCATAGACAGCCGACAGGGCCGTCACGATGCCCGGCACGATGAAACCCGACAGCGACCAGGCAAACAGAAGCGAACTCGACAGCGCCACCATGTCGTCCTTGCCGGCCCGGTCGGCCGCATGCGCGCTGGCCAGCGAATAGATCGATTCCGAGGCGCCGTCCCAGATAACATAGATCACCACCAGCACCATCAGCGCGCCGCCGTCGAAGCCGATGGCGAGCAGGCCGGCGACGGTGGCGAGTGCCGCGGCACCAGCCAGCACGTAGCGGCGGTCGGTGCGGTCCGAAATCCAGCCGAGTGGGATCTGCAGGATCAGCGTGCCGACCGGCATGGCTGAGAGCAGCAGCGCCACGTCTGCCTGGCTGTAGCCCTTGGCCGTGGCGTGGATCGGCGCAAAGCCGGCAATCGCCATCGACAGGCCGCCGACGGCCAGCATGCCGGCCACCCCTACAGGCGAAATCCGCCAGGCGCGGCCGAGCGCAACGGTCGCGGCCTGCGGCGGCGGCGGCTGGGCGAGCCGCGTCATCCCGACCGGCAGGATCGACAGCGCCGTGAACGCAATGCCGATCAGCGGCGCTTCGGCCGTCGCGATGTCGACCGCCGCCAGCAGGGCATAGCCAACGCCGAGGCCGGCGACATAGGCGACGTAAAACACCGCCATCACCCGACCTCTGATAGCATTGGCGACGGCGTCATTGAGCCAGCTCTGGGCGACGATGAACAGCCCGCATATGGCAAAACCGTAGAGCGCGCGCGCCGCGATCCACAGCAACGGGTAGGTGCCGGCGCCGATGGCGGCGTTGGACAGCGCAATCAGCGCCGACAGCACCATGAAGGCGCGGGCGTGCCCGACGCGACGCACCAGCGGTCCGGTCAGAATGCAGCCGGCAAGGCCGCCGGCCGAAAGCCCGGTGATGATCAGCCCGGCCCAAGTCGGATCGAAGTGCTCGACACCGAGACGGACCGGGATATAGGCGAACATCAACCCATTGCCGACCGCAATCAGCGCCATCGACACGACGACGCTGGCAATGGCGATCACCGGCGCCGGCGGAGCGCCATGCTGCGGGTCGATGTGGGTCTGGTTCACTGGAACGGCCATGTTCGAGCAGCATCGCCTAGCCGATGGCGAAAGGCCGCTGCAAAAGCGACATCGGCAGGCCTTCCCTTCTTCCCTTGGGGGAGAAGGTGGATCGGCGCGACAGCGCCGAGACGGATGAGGGGTGTTCCAGGGAACGCCAACGCCTCACTCCGCTGGGAACACCCCCTCATCCGTCGCCTTCGGCGACACCTTCTCCCGCAAGGGGAGAAGGGGGAGCGAGCCAGCGCAGCCTACCCCTTCGCAGCGCTGCGAATGGCGCTCGACGACAGCGAGGAGCGCGGGCCGTGGATGAAGGTCCAGGCCGGCGCCTTCATGCGGGCGAGCCTGGGCGCATCACCCTCGTCGACGCGGGCATAGTCGAAGGTCTTGGCGACGACCGAGGACAGGAAGGACAGCGTCGCCCCAGGACGGTCGATGACGGCGATGGGGAAGGTCATGACGATCTGGCGCCAGCGCTGCCAGCGGTGAAAATCGCGCAGTGAGTCGGCGCCCATGATCCAGACGAAATCGACGCCGGGATTGCGCGCCTTGACCAGCGCCAGTGTGTCGGCGGTGAAGCGGATATGGTGCGCCGCCTCGAAGGTGGTGACCTTGATCTTCGGGTTCTTGGCGATCTGCTCCGACTGAACCAGCCGCTCGCTGAGCGGCGCGAGCTCGCGCGTGCTCTTCAGCGGATTGCCTGGCGTCACCATCCACCACAGCTGGTCGAGCGCCAGCCGCCGCAAGGCAATTTCCGCCACTAGCGCATGGCCGGCATGCGGCGGGTTGAACGAACCGCCGAACAGGCCGACGGCGAGGCCTTTTTCGGCATGCGGCATGCGGAGGTAGCGCGAGGGGATGGCGGGCTGAGGGGACGACAGCATGGTGCTAGGCACCCCCCTCTGCCCTGCCGGGCATCTCCCCCTCAAGGGGGGAGATCAGCAGCTGCGGCGACGGTGACCATCCCCCAGAGCTGACGATTGGCGAAATCACAGATGACGGCCAATCTCCCCCCTTGAGGGGGAGATGCCCGGCAGGGCAGAGGGGGGTGGCTGGGCGCAAGCTTCAGGCCCTTTGGCCGAAAAACGTCAAGGCCTCACCTGTCCCGACCCGCGCACACGGTATTTGAACGAGGTCAGCTGTTCGACACCGACCGGGCCGCGCGCGTGCATCTTGCCGGTGGCGATGCCGATCTCGGCACCCATGCCGAACTCGCCGCCATCGGCGAACTGGGTCGAGGCGTTGTGCAGCAGGATTGCGGAATCGATCTCGTTGAAGAAGCGCTCCACCGCCTTTGCGTCCTCGGCGATGATCGCCTCGGTATGGTGCGACGAAAACGTCTCGATATGGTCGATGGCGCCGGCAATGCCGTCGACCAGTTTTACCGCAATGATGGCGTCGAGATATTCGGTCACCCAGTCGGCGTCGGTCGCCGGCTTGGCATCGAAGAACAACTTCATCACCTCGAGATCGGCATGGATTTCGCAGCCGGCAGCGCGCAGCGCGTCGAGGATCGGCACCAGATGCGTCGACGCCACGGCACGGTCGACCAGCAAAGTCTCTGCAGCGCCACACACACCGGTGCGCCGCATCTTGGCGTTGACGGCGATGCTGACCGCCATGTCGAGATCGGCCGACCGGTCAATGTAGAGATGGCAGATGCCTTCGAGATGGGCAAAGACCGGCACCCGCGCCTCGCTCTGCACGCGCCCGACCAGGCTTTTGCCGCCACGCGGGATGATGACGTCGAGATTGCCGGAAAGCCCTTTCAGCATCTCGCCGACAGCGGCACGGTCGGTGGTCGGCACCAATTGGATGGCGTCTTCCGGCAAGCCGGCAGCCTTCAGCCCCTCGACCAGGCAGGCATGGATAGCGGCGGAGGAATTGAGCGAGTCCGAGCCGCCGCGCAGGATCACCGGATTGCCGGCCTTGAGGCAGAGAGCACCGGCATCCGCCGTCACATTCGGCCGGCTTTCGTAAATGACGCCGACAACGCCGAGCGGCGTGCGGACGCGCTCGATCTGCAGGCCGTTCGGGCGATCCCAGGCCGCGATCACGTCCCCGACCGGATCCTTGAGTTCAGCGATTTCCCTGATGCCGTCAGCCATGGCGCGGATGCGCGCTGGATCGAGTTTCAGCCGGTCCATAAAGGAGCCGGACAGCCCGGATTCGTGGCCATTCGAAACATCGATGGCGTTGGCGTCGAGAATGTCCTGCTCACGGGAAATGATCGCGTCGGCCATGGCAACGAGCGCTGCGTTCTTGGCGGTGGTGGTGGCGATGGCCAGCGGTCGGGCGGCAGCGCGGGCGCGGCGGCCGATATCGGCCATCAGCGCGATGGTGTCATCCCCGGATTGTTCATGCAGCTTCAGCATATGCATTCTCTAGACGCTCGAAGAGTGATGTTGCTTTACACGCCCGCTACGATCTCATCAACGCGGTGATCAAACGTGATATTGTGTTTCATCGACCGGGGAGGCAATGGTGCCGCGAATTTCAACAGCAGCTTTAAAGAAAATGAGAAACAGCTACCGACTGGATGTCGCGAAATTTTTGGCAAAAAAGGCCGCTGCCCAAAGTCTGGTCACATATGGTGAGCTAACGGAAGCCTTCGGCGGCATCGACCGAGGTTGGGGCAATACATTGGGAGGAATCGCCCTTCGGTGTAGCGATGCCAAACTTCCCCGCCTTTCGGTGATTGTGGTCAGCAAAGGAACTGGCCAGCCATCGATGGATGCTGTTCTTTATGAGGATCTAGGGCTAACGACCCCATTGCAAATAGAGGCAGAACAGCAGCTATGCTTCAGTCATGACTGGCAAGCCGCCGGCTTAGGCTGACTGGTCACCCGGATCACTCACCACAAGATCATCCCTATGGATCATCGCCGAGCGCGCCTCGTATCCGAGCACGGTTTCGATCTCGGCCGTCTTCAGGCCTGCGATCCTTACGGCATCGGCGGCATCGTAGGCAACCAGCCCGCGCGCGATCTCGCGTCCCTCAGGCGACAGGATCGCCACCGTATCGCCGCGTGAGAAATTGCCGCTGACCAGCCTGACACCGGCCGGCAACAGCGACTTGCCAGACAGCAGCGCGCCGATGGCGCCAGCATCGACGGTGAGCCGCCCCGCCGGTTCCAGCTGGCCGGCGATCCAGGTCTTGTAGCCTTTGACCGGATTGGCGCTCGGCCGGAAGAAAGTAGCGCGCTCGCCGCGTTCGATCGCCATCAGCGGCGACAGCCTTGTGCCAGAGGTGATGATCATGGCGGTGCCGGCGGCGGTGGCGATCTTGCCGGCGTCGAGTTTGGTGCGCATGCCGCCGCGAGACAGCTCGGACGCTGCAGCCCCGGCCATCGCCTCGATATCGGGCGTGATGCGGTCGACCACCGGAATGAACTTTGCGTCGGGATCGCGCGCCGGCGGGGCGGTGTAGAGCCCGTCAATGTCGGAGAGCAGCACCAGGAGGTCGGCGCCCATCATCGTCGCCACGCGCGCGGCCAGCCGGTCATTATCGCCATAGCGGATTTCGGAGGTCGCCACCGTGTCGTTCTCGTTGATGACCGGCACCGCCTTCATCTTGAGCAGCGTCGAGATCGTGGCGCGCGCATTGAGGTAGCGGCGGCGCTCTTCTGTGTCGCCGAGCGTCAGCAGGATCTGGCCGGATTTCAGCGCGCCCTTGCCCAGCGCATCCGACCATGCGCCGGCCAGCGCGATCTGGCCGACGGCGGCCGCCGCCTGGCTCTCCTCAAGCTTCAGCGCCCGTTTGCCAAGGCCCAGAATGGTGCGGCCGAGCGCAATGGCGCCGGACGACACGACCAGTATCTCGGCGCCGCCGTTGGCCAGCACCGCAATGTCGTCGGCCAGCGAGGCCAGCCAGTCACGCTTCAGGCCGTTGGTGCGGTCGACCAGCAAGGCCGAGCCGATCTTGACCGTGATGCGCCGGTATTTTGTCAGCGATTTCGCCGTCATCACTATTGATTCCAGCGGGTCTCAATGGGAGCCGTAGTCCTGTCGCGCGCCTCGCCAACCACCGCCATCAGCACGCGCAGCACCGCCTCGACGCCTTCGCCGGTGACCGCAGACAGAAGCATAGGCGCGCGGCCGGCGGCGCGCTTCAGCGACGCGGCCTTCTTCTTGCGCTCACCGGCGTCGAGGATGTCGACCTGGCTGAGCGCCACGATCTCGACCTTCTCGGTCAGCCCATTGCCATAGGCGTCAAGTTCGGCGCGCACCGTCTTGTAGGCCTTGCCCGGATTTTCCTCCTGCGCCGAAACCAGATGCAAAAGCACCCGCGTGCGCTCGACATGGCCGAGGAACCGGTCGCCGATGCCGACGCCCTCATGCGCGCCTTCGATCAGGCCCGGAATGTCGGCGATGACGAATTCGCGCGCGTCGATACGGGCGACGCCGAGGCCGGGATGCAGCGTGGTGAAGGGGTAGTCGGCGATCTTCGGCTTGGCCGCGGTCACCGCCGCCAGGAAAGTCGACTTGCCGGCATTCGGCAGCCCGACCAGGCCGGCATCGGCAATCAGCTTGAGCCGCAGCCAGACGTTCATCTCTTCGCCGGGCAAGCCGGGATTGGCGCGGCGCGGCGCCTGGTTGGTCGAGGTCTTGAAATGCTGGTTGCCGAAACCGCCATTGCCGCCCTTGGCCAGCAAGAAGCGTTGGCCGACCACGGTCAGGTCGCAGATCAGTGTCTCATTGTCCTCGGCAAACACCTGGGTTCCGGCCGGCACCTTCAGCGTCACATCGGCACCCTTGGCGCCGGTCATGTTGCGGCCCATGCCGTGAACGCCGGTCTTCGCCTTGAAATGCTGCTGGTAGCGATAGTCGATCAGCGTGTTGAGACCGTTGACCGCTTCCAGCCAGACATCGCCGCCGCGGCCGCCGTCCCCGCCATCCGGGCCGCCGAACTCGATGAATTTTTCGCGCCGGAACGACACCGAACCGGCGCCACCGTCGCCAGAGCGGATATAAACCTTGGCCTGATCGAGAAATTTCATTGGATTACGCAGTTTCTGCTGTTGGCCTTGCGGCTTTGCTCTAACTTTGCGCCTTGCTCTAAACCAAGGCGCGGCGAAGGGCGAGGCCGATTTGCGACTAAAGCGCCGGATGCCCTTTTGTCGGGGAAGCGGTAGCAGTGTTCGCGGGACGGAGCGTGGGGGGCGTGGGAATGAAAATTGTCACCTATAATATCCAGTACGGCATCGGTCTCGATGGCCGCTACGATCTCGGCCGCATCACCGATGCGGTGCGCGGCGCCGACGTGATCGCGCTGCAGGAAGTCACCCGCAACAATCCGAGGAACGGCAACCGCGACATGGTGGCCGAGATCAGCGAGGCGCTGCCCGAGTATTTTGCCGCCTATGGCAGCAATTTCGAGGTCAATGTCGGCTCGCGCCTGGAGGCCGGCCGCGCCATCACCACCACCTTCCAGCTCGGCAACATGGTGCTGTCGAAGACGCCCATCCAACTGTCGCGCAATCTGCTTTTGCCGCGTAGCCGCAGCCTGGAGGCGATGAACTTCCAGCGTGGCGCGCTCGAGGCGCTGATCGAGACCCCGCTCGGCTTCGTGCGCTTCTATTCCACCCATCTCGACCATCGCAGTCCGGTTGAACGCGCCAGCCAGATCCGCTTTCTGCGCCAGCGGCTGCTAAACTATGCCCTGGAGGGCGGCGGTCTCTCCGGCATTCCCGAGATCGGCCTGCCGGACCTGCCCTATCCCGAAGCCTTCATCGTCATGGGCGACTTCAACATGCTGCCCGGCTCCTCCGAGTATGTCGAACTCGTCGGCCGCCCGGACCACGAGTTCGGCATGCCGCTGACCGCCGATCTCGCCGTCGACGTCGCCCAGCGCCTCGACGCATCGGATCTCGTCACCTGGGTCGACCCCAACCGGCCCGAAGACACAGGCCGCCACAAACGCATCGATTACATCTTCACCTCTGCCTCGCTCGCCGGATCGCTGAAGCGCCTGTGGGTCGACCAGAAGGCCGTCGGCTCGGATCACCTGCCGGTCTGGGTCGAGATGGGTTGACCCAATCTGTCTTTCCGACCTTGCTTCAGGGCCATGCGCCGAGGTGTGTTGAGATTCAGGTCAGGCCGAGTCGAGAATAGTGGCTTCCGAGAACCGGAGCGGAGCGTACTTAAGTACGTGAGCACCGGCCTACGCCGGCCGTAGCCTTACCTGCCACCACCACTCATGAGTGCTTCGGCCGGCGAAGGCCGGAAGCGCAGGAAGCCGCCATTCGCAGGCCGGCCTCACCTGAATATCAATACACCTAAAAGTGGACCCAGTTTCGCAGGCTAATCCACGTCTTCCTGTCCAACCTATACCGCTCGACCGGCACCTGGCCGGCGACGATAGAGTTCAGCATGCCCTGGCCGGCATACTGGAAGCCGCACTTGTGGATGACCCGGCGCGAGGCCGGATTGATGACCCTGGTCGAGGCCTGCAGCACCTGCGTCGACGTCCGCTGGAAGGCGAGGTCGACCAGCGCGTGCGCGGCCTCCGTCGCATAGCCGCGCTTCCAGTAGGGCTCGCCGATCCAGTAGCCGAGTTCCAGCCCGCGATCGGTCATGTTGAGGCCGGCGCAGCCGACGAAAATGTCGGTGCCGGCCAGCGTCAGCGCATAAGCAATACCGGCGCGGCGCGACCGGGTCATGGCCAGGAAGGCGCGCGCCTCGGCCTCGCCATAGGGGTGCGGCATGCGCGCCAGCATCTCGGCGACATGACGGTTGTCGGCAAGCTCGACCAGTTGCGCGATATCGGCTTCGCACGGCGCACGCATCACCAGCCGTTCCGTGGCCAGCACCGGGCAGTCTATGGCGTAACTTTCGTCTTCGGTGTCTTCCGCTTCGGCAACCATTTGACATCCTCCAGGCAAGAAAAAAGGGGAGATGGAAAACCCATCTCCCCTGATCCTTTTCCTGGCTCCATTCACTGGTTTGGCCAGACACCGGTTCCCGAGATGGGCGCCGGTTTTATAGTGCGGAACCGGCTACTCCGCGGCTTTGGTAATCGGATTGACCGATACGTAGGTTCGGCCGTTGGCTTTTTTGTTGAAGGTGACCGCGCCGGTCTCGAGCGCAAAAAGGGTGTGGTCCGTGCCCATGCCGACATTGACGCCGGGATGCCAGGTGGTGCCGCGTTGACGGATGATGATGTTGCCCGGGACGACGGCTTCGCCGCCGAACTTCTTCACGCCCAGACGCTTGGAATGCGAGTCGCGACCGTTGCGCGACGAGCCGCCAGCTTTCTTGTGTGCCATCTAACTAACTCCGATGCGCCCTGGGGGCGCTTGAATGGTCTTATGAACGCGTTCGCGTTCCGTTTCAAGTCCGATCCGGCGACCTTGTCGCCGGTTCGTTTTACTTCTTCGCCAGTTCCTTGGCCTGCTCGCGCCAGTCCTTGATCTGGTCGGCGCTGAAGGGCATGTGCTCGTCGATCTTGGCGACATCCTTGTCGGTCAGCTTGGCCAGCTGCGCGAAGGTGATGATGCCCTGCTCGGCCAGATCCTTGGCAGCGACCGGGCCGATGCCCTTGATCACGGTCAAATCGTCCGGCTCGCCCTTCGGCGCCTTGAACAGCGGCGCGGCCTTGGCCTCACTCGGGGCGGTCTCTTCCTTGGCTTCTGCCTTCGGGGCAGCCTCAGCCTTGGCTTCCTTCTTGGCCTTGGCTTCCTTCGGCGCGGCCTCGGCCTTCGCCTCGGGCGCTACGTCAGCCTTGGCTTCCACCTTGGCGGCGGCCTTCTTGGAAGGCTTGGCGCCACCCAGCAGGATCTCGGCGATCCGCACGGTGGTCAGAAGCTGGCGGTGGCCGATCTTGCGGCGCGAATTCTGCCGGCGACGCTTCTTGAAAGCGATGACGGTGCGGTTCTTGCCCTGCTCGACGACTTCCGCCGTGACCAGAGCGCCATCGACGAACGGTGCGCCGAAGGTGACATTTTCGCCCTCGCCATGCGCGAGAACGCTGCCGATTTCGACGATGTCGCCGACATTGGCTTCGAGTTTTTCGATCTTCAGGAGATCGTTGGCGGCGACGCGATACTGCTTACCGCCCGTTTTAATGACTGCGAACATTTTTTGCCTTTCGCTGTTCGGTCGGCCTTGATGAGCCGCGTCACGCGGTTCGGCCGTCTTTTTGTCAGTCTGCGGGTTCAAAAAACAAGCGGCGTGGAAGAACCCTCCACGCCGATTGCGCGCTTCCCCTAACCGAAGGTTCGGGTGAAGTCAAGGCAAACGGCCCGTTTCCCTGCGGTTCCGACCCTTGCTCCGGAACGCGGGCCGACGCCGCCTGTCGATTGCCGCCAATGCTCGATCAGGCAAGGCCCGCACAGGAAGCTGAATTTCCCCGCGGATTTGGCCTTGTAACCTGCCCGCCCAGCCGTTATCTAGTGCGCCGCGCCGGCAACGGCCGACCATGACCGCGGAGAGGTGGCAGAGTGGTCGAATGCACCGCACTCGAAATGCGGCATGGGTGCAAGCCCATCGGGGGTTCGAATCCCTCCCTCTCCGCCATCCTGCTTCGCTCTCCGAGCTTCGCAGGATCGGTGCAGTCAGCGGGGCGAAGTGGGATGCCCCCCGAAGCTTCAGCGTAGGAGGGCGGGTTCGAATTTCTCCCGTTGTCCCCGCCGTCCGAGATTGCGTCAAAACAAAGAGATAGAGCGGTTCGCCGTTTCCGTGAAACGGTGAAACGCTCTAGGTGTTTGATCCCAGGCTTTGATGGGGCATCCTTATCCTCCGAATCGAGGGATGCACTATGGGCCAGGTTCTTCATGGGAGCGCCACGACGACAGAGGCAATCCGTCGAGCGATACAGCATAGTCAAGAGAGCCTGAGGACGCTGGCCAAG